>JBEAXM010000315.1:0-4048 GCA_041159805.1 Bacteroidota bacterium | reverse complement strand
AAGCAATAAAATCCGAATTTCCTCCTCCATTTCCTCTGACACTTTGGTGTTCAGCTCCAACTCCTCCTTGGCCATGGCCTTGAACTCCTCGTCCTTTTCGGTTGCAATAACATGCTTGGCCGAGTCGATATTGTCGAGTGCAGACTTGTACTTCTTATAAGCATCAACGATTTTTTCCAGATCGCGCCACGATTTGGTCAACGACCTGAAACGCTTCTGGTCAGCTATTACACCCGGGTCGCCCAATTGTGTGCCTATCTCCTCATAGCGATGCTTGAGCGACTCCAGTTTTTCAATCAATGAATCCATATCGTTGGGTTGAAAAAATCAATACTCCAGTGTTTCCCCGTTGTGACTGATCGTTAATTTCTTTTTTTCGGATGCGTTCACCTTGCCGATGATACGGGCATCAACACCAAATGATTTGCTGATGGCTATGATATCTTCAGCTGCATCCTGCTGTACGTAAAGCTCCATCCGGTGTCCGCAGTTGAATACCTGCAGCATCTCTCTCAAGGGAGTGTCTGATTGCTGTTGAATCAGCTCGAAAAGGGGAGGGAAGTTGAACAGATTGTCTTTGATCACATGCAAGTGGTCCACAAAATGCATCACTTTGGTTTGTCCGCCACCTGAGCAGTGCACAATGCCATGCACCTGGCTACGCATCTGCGATAGCACTTGTTGCATGATGGGTGCGTAGGTACGTGTGGGCGAGAGAACGAGTTTTCCCGCAGACACCTCTCCATTGAAGCCGGAGAATTCGTCTTTGATGCTGATGGTTTCCGTAAGGGAGGTGTCGCCACAATAAACAACCGACCCGTCCAACCCATGGTCATAGGTTTCCGGATGCTTTTCGCCCACCGAGTAGTGGAACACATCATGCCTTGCTGAAGTCAGACCATTGCTGCCCATGCCACCATTGTATTCCAGCTCATAGTTGGCCTTGCCAAAGGATGCCAAGCCCACAATCACGTCTCCTGACTGTATGTTGTCGTTCGAAATAACATCCGCACGCTTCATTCGTGCGGTCACGGTGCTATCCACAATGATGGTGCGTACCAAGTCGCCTACATCAGCGGTTTCACCTCCAGTTGACCATATGCCGATGCCATACGAGCGCATTTGTTCCAAAAACTCCTCTGTTCCGTTGATGATGGCCGAAATCACCTCTCCGGGTATAAGCCGTTTGTTTCTTCCGATGGTTGATGACAGCAGGATGTTGTTTGTTGCCCCAACGCAAAGGAGGTCATCTGTGTTCATTACAATCGCATCCTGTGCGATGCCTTTCCATACCGAGAGGTCGCCGGTTTCCTTCCAGTATGCATAGGCCAATGATGATTTCGTGCCAGCGCCGTCGGCGTGCATGATGGTGCAAAAGTTGTCATCTCCCGCAAGTATATCGGGAACCACTTTGCAAAACGCTTTCGGATAAAGCCCTTTGTCGAGACTTTGGATGGCACGGTGTACGTCTTCTTTGGATGAAGAAACACCTCTGGAGCCGTATTTGGATGAATCGGTCATGTCTATAAACGTGGAAAGCATCCCATGTAGGATGCTTTCCGTAAGTTATGATATGTTAACTACTTCTTCTTCGGAACGAAGTCGGTGCTCAAGACACTGAATTCGGTACGACGGTTTTTCTGGTGTGCTGCCTCTTTCTCAGCATCGGAGCCCATCTTCTCGATTTCAGCATCGCTCACACGAAGTTTGCTTTCGCCGAATCCTTCAGAGCTAAGGCGGTCCTTATCGATGCCTTTTCCAATCAAGTAATCCACAACCGACTTCGCCCTGCGCTTGGAAAGATCCATGTTGTATTCATCTGTGGCGCGAGAATCGGTGTGAGCTTCGATGCGGATGGTGATGGTTGGGTTTTCACCGAGGATGGTGATCAACTTGTCCAGTTCGCTTTTCGACTCAGCACGAAGCGTGGCCTTGTTGAGGTCATAGAAGATATCGACCAGCTCGATGGGCTTTGCAGTAGACTTCAATGGGAAATCGAAGTCACCTACGAAGTCCTTGGAATCCATCAGACCAACAGTGGAAACTTCGAGGAACTTGGTCAGGTAGCCGGTGTAGGAGGCAGAGACCTTGTATTTTGTTTCAGGGTTCAGCTGGTAGCGATACATTCCGTCGCCTCCGGTGCGAACGCTCAACGAGGTTCCATCGCTTCCGAACAATTCCACGGTTGCACCCGAGATGCTCTCCTTGGTGTCGGTATCATAAACGCGGCCTGCCACGGTGAAGACTGGAGGAGGAATGCGGAAGGTGTAGATGTCATCAGCACCCTGTCCGCCTTCACGGTTGGAGGAGATGAATCCGGAGGTTGCATCCATGAACAGGATGCCGAAGTCATCGGCTGAAGAATTCATAGGAGATTGCAGGTTGGTTACATCACCCCAGGTGCCTCCGTTGTTTGAAGCGGAGAAGATGTCCAAACCGCCCATTCCCGCATGTCCTGCGGAGGCGAAATAAAATTTTTCACCGGCGAAGGAAGGATACATTTCGTCTCCAGTTGTATTGATGGATGAGCCCATGTTCACAGGTGCATTCCAATTTCCTGAACCGTCACGTGTGGTCATGTAAAGGTCTTTGCCACCAAGGGTGCCAGGCATGTCGGATGCAAAAACAAGTGTGTTTCCATCGTTACTAACTGCAGGGTGACCGGTGTTATAGTCTTCGGAGGCGAAAGGCAGCGGCTGTGGTTCGCTCCACTTTGATCCATCGTAAACAGACATGTAGAGGCGACATACACCTTCTTTGCCTTTGATTTTTCCACAACGAGAGAAATAAAGGGTCTTGTTTTTGGCATCCCATGCAGCGGTTCCATCGGATGAGGAGGAGTTTACTGGAGGAGGAACAGCTACTGGAGTGCTCCATTTGCCGTTGTTGTCCATGGCGGAGGAGAACAGGTCGAAGAACTTCTCACCGTACCAACCGTCGTTGGAGTTTCCAGTGGACTCCATTCTTGAGGAAGTGAAGAACACGCCTTTTTCGTTGTTGGAACGTGCTGGTGCAAAATCATAGTATTTGGAATTCAGAGCTCCGGCGTTCTCAATCACGGCACGGGTTGGCTTGTCTTTCCATCCTTGTGCGGTTTTGCAAGATGCAATGGCGGCCTCGGTTCTGGAATCTTCTGGAGCCATTTCCTTGTAGGCATTGAATTTGGCAATGGCCTCATCATAGCGACCATTTGCACGCAGGCATTCAGCATACATCCACATGGCGTTGGGGTCTTTATTACCGTCGTTCACCGATTTCTCATACCAATTCAAGGCCTCTTTCCAGTTGCTCAGCTTCATGTAAGACTGTCCCGTTTTGTAAGCGGTAGCGGCCTTGTCGTTTTTCGACTTGTGCTTGGCATAGGATTTTTTGTACAGTTCAATGGCTTTTGCATAGTTGGCCATGTTGTATGCCTTGTCGGCTTTTGGCGTCTTGCTCTTTGGTGCTTTTTTGCTTTGCGCTACCACCGGGAGCGAAAAAAGGGCTACCAGTATGAAGATCAGGCATTTGGTACGGCTCATCATGATTCGTATAGGGTTTTGTTTTGGGTTCATTTTATAATAGGGTAGCAAAGAAAAAAAGAAAAAGGTACATATCAAAAGCGAGAGATTAATTGTTCAAGTTTTATTTGAGTCTAATGCCCGTTATAAATCGTAAGTAGCTGTAAATCAATGATAGTGCAAGTGTTATAAAGAAGTATTTTTACTACAAAATAAACTTGACTCTAATATTTGTGTGTTCATACATTTGAAAAACTAAAAACAACGACTTCCAAAATGAACTTGAATCGACTACTAGTATTGTGCTTGATCGTTTTCGTAACGGTTGGCAATTCGTTCGCGCAGAACCACCGCAACTGCGGTACCATGCATTACCTCGAGCAGCAAAAGGCCCAGGATCCTGGTCTTGAGTTGCGTATGGAGCAAATTGAAACCCAAACCCGCCAACTCATTTCCCAAGGGAGTGAGAAATCCGGAATGGTGGTTACGATCCCTGTCGTGTTCCATGTCCTGTACAATACCACCGCATTGAACATTTCTGATGCACG
>JBEAXM010000312.1:0-4249 GCA_041159805.1 Bacteroidota bacterium | reverse complement strand
TTCTTCGAACCCAACGACAAGACGATTGGAAAAGCAACAAGGTGAGGGTGATGGTCAGTACTAATGCATTTGGGATGGGGATAGACAAGCCTGATGTACAAAGCGTTTTTCACTTGGATATTCCGGATGATCTGGAGTCATATTACCAGGAGGCTGGTCGTGCAGGAAGGAACGAAAAGCCCGCATTTGCCATATTGCTTTACCAGGACCGTGATGTGAGTGCACTATTGTCTAAATCGGAACTGCAGTTTCCTGATTTACAAGAAATCAGAAGCATTTACAAGGGCTTGTGCAACTACCTTCAAATTCCTATCGGAGGTGGAATGGGAAATAGTTATGATTTCGATATTGCAAGTTTCATCGATCGCTACCAGTTGCATCCTTTAAAGACCAGTAGCGCAATACGCGTTCTAGAAAACGAGGGTTTCATCTCACTTTCAGAAAACATATTCATTCCCTCAAAAATTCACTTCACCGTATCGCCTACTGAATTATACAGGTTTCAAGTTTCCAACCATGCATATGACCGTTTAATCAAACTGATTTTAAGGTCTTGCGAAGGGGTTTTCGAAGATTATGTGAGGATAAACGAGTCAGAGCTGGCCGACAGGACCGGCATACCTTACAAGGAATTGACTAGGATGCTCGAGTACTTGGAGAAAATATCCATGATGCGGTATGTACCCAGAAAGGATGCGCCTCAGCTGACCTTTTGTATTCCCAGAGAGGATTCGGACTACCTAGGCATCGATTTGAAAAGTTATCGTCAAAGGAAAGAGCGTTTCATCAAGCGGGCAGAGTCCATGGCGCACTATACCACAACACTCACCAGATGTAGAAGCAACATGCTTGTTTCCTATTTTGGTGAAACACCAATTTACCACTGCGGTATTTGTGACTATTGTAAAAGGTCTTCAGCTTCAAAAGACCGGATTGAGACGCATCAATCAACCATTTCAAAAATATTGGTATCATTGGAATCGGGTCCAGCAACCATTAAATCCATATCAAACAACCTTCAGGACCTGACGCCGGAACAAATCCAAGACCTGATCCGGAACATGATGGAATCAGGTCTGGTCCATATTGACTCTACAGGAATGGTACACAAACTATAAATCCTGTTCATCGTTATCTGATTCGCAGCCCGTTAATTCCTATATTTACCTCATGGAGATTTTCAAAATAGGATTCCTGGAAGTCAGACTTTTGGATTTGATTGACATCCTTTTGGTTGCCATTTTAATCTACAAGTTATACGACCTGTTAAAAGGCGGTGTGGCCATGAATATCCTGGTCGGTTTGATTTCCATCTATTTCATTTGGTGGCTGTGCGTGAATGTACTCGGCATGCAATTGGTTGGGGCTATTTTGGGACAATTCATCGGAGTGGGAGTTATCGCATTGATCATAGTGTTTCAGCAGGAAGTTCGCAGGTTTTTGATATTACTTGGCACCAACAGTTTTCTAGCAAATAGCAAGTTTGCAAACAAGCTAAAGAATTGGAACCTACAATCAAGTAAGGAATCAGGTATCAATATATCCCCTATTGTCAAGGCATGTGTGAACATGGCCAAGAACAAGACTGGGGCTTTGATCGTGATTTCCAGAAACACAGACCTTAAATTCTATACCTCAACAGGCGATTTGATGGAGGCAGAGGTATCCAAAAGACTCATTGAGAGCATTTTTTTCAAAAACAGTCCCATGCATGATGGTGCAATCATCATTGCCGGCAATCGAATCAAGGCAGCCCGATGCGTTTTACCAGTAACCGACAACACCGATTTACCTGCGCAATATGGAATGCGTCACAGGGCTGCATTAGGGATATCCGAGCAAACCGATGCAATCGCCATCATCGTGTCTGAAGAGACCGGAAGAATCTCTGTCGCCATTGATGGCGAGTTAAAGCCAGATCTTTCGGCCGACGATTTGGAAAAAGTACTATCAGCCGAGCTGTAGCTTATTGCTTAGGCCGCAAGGATGGGTCCAATGCATATGCCTTTTCAAAAGCCCTGGCTGAATTCGTTTGATCACCTTTGAAACGATACGTAATACCGATGGCATTATGTATTTGTGCGTTATTAGGAGACAAAGAGGCCGCCAGGTTTAAATGTCTCAAGGCATCATCGTATTGCTGCAACATGCCATAAGAGCTTCCAAGGTTGTATTGACCATCGGCATAATTTGGATCAATCTCAATGGAACGCTTAAATAGCTCAAGGGCCTTATTAAGATCTTTTTTTTCAAAATAAATGGTCCCCATGTTATTCAAAATAGTATGATTCCTTGGGGATATAGCCAAGGCCTTTTCGTAACAAACTAAGGCGCTGTCCATGACTCCAAGGTTGTAATAGGCAACCCCCATCTGAAGGTGTGCATCAGAAAATTTGTCATAGATATCAATAGAGCGCTGAAGGTACCCTATTGATTCCCTTAATATCCTTTGTTTTGCAGCTTGCGGCTTCCCCTTCCAATTCTCCTGCTTTGCCAAGAAGTTACCCATGTAATATTGGGTTCTGGTGCTATTGGGCGACAATTTAACATCATTTGAATACAATGTTTCATTGTCTTTCCAAACTGTATTGCGGGATAAGGTTTTCCCAGAATAGAGCAAAAGCACCGGGATTAACACAAAAGAAACTCTCCATTGTGTTCGGATATTTGGAATTGAATTGGGATCAATCCGTAGAGCCTTGGAAAGAACAAACGCAAAAGCCAAGGCGAAGCCGAGAGAAGGCATATAAAGGAACCGCTCACCAAAAGAAGAGCCGGTGGTGATGAAAATATTGGAGGACAAGGAAATCGTGATCAGGAAAAACAATATGGAAAAGGCCAACATGGATTTATTCCTATAGCCACGGAATGCAAGGATTGCCAATGAGGCATAAGCTACAATGGAAATCAAGAAGGATAAGGAACCAACACCTACGATTGGAATCTGATTGTATGAGTAATCAAATACCAATGGATGCGGCCAGAACAACTTCATCAGGTAAAGTCCCATGATCGATACCGCTGTACAAAAGCGCTCCAACCCATCATCAGCAGCCATCAAGAGGTTGTCGGCCACATTAGGAGTACCCAGGGTGTTGATGCCACCCAGTACGTTGGCACGGATAATGAAAAAAACCGAGCAAGCGACCAGCACTGACATCAGCCCCTTGCTAATAATTCCCAACGATGATTTATCTTCATTGAAAAACCATCCCGACAAGGGAAGAATGGCCAGGAAAGTGATTGCAGATTCCTTGGAAAGCAAGGCAAGAAAAAAGAAAAGTCCGGATAGCAGGTTTTTAATGACGGAGGATTCTCGCAATGCTTTTAGATAAAAATCCAGGGATATCATACAGAACAAGAACGCAAGTATCTCATCCCTTGATTTGATATTAGCCACCACCTCGGTGTGGATTGGATGCGCAATAAAAACAAGGGAAGCCACCATTGAAATCATCAAGCTGCCTCTAGTCATACGAAACAAAATCCGGAACAACATGAGCCCTGTGATCGTGTACAAAAGTACATTCATCAAATGACCAAGTAATGGTTTACCTCCACCCCACTCCCATTCAGCAGCAAACATCAAACGTGGTATGGGGCGGTACAATCCGTCGTTAGGCATGAAATAGCCATACCGGTAGCTGTTGGCCCATATTTCCTGAAACCCTTCAAATCCTTTTTGCGTGATTCTGTTTTCAACTATGAGCGAGTAATCATCTAGCGCATATCCATGGTCAAGGGTGTTGGAGTATAATACAAAGGCAAACAGGGCTATTATCAACGAGGGAACCCAACCTGCATTGGTCGCTGGTTGGTTGGTAACCTTTTCACTAGTCACCACATGCTCCCTGTGTAAACGTTGTTTTTCTCTTTTCGATAATTTCTTGGGATCCATCATTTACATTGAAGGTAATTGAATGAGATCAGGATGGAATACTATCCTTTTGTTCGATGTTGCGTAATAATTCCTCCGCAGGTTTACCGATGTTCTTCAAAAAGTAGCGAACCTCAGAAGCCCTGGGGTGATTAGGATATTTCTCAAGAAACTTACGATAGCATTTTTCCGCCGATTTATAATCCCCCTTCATATTCTCGAGTGTGTATCCGAGCAGCAAAAGTGCCATAGGAGCATCCGCATGGTTCGGGTATTTTTCAATCAATTTTTCAAATGATTTTTCGGCAGTGTGAAAATCACCACATTGGTTGGCAAGGTTGCCCGCTTTGAATAAGTATACCGCGCTAATGG
>JBEAXM010000245.1:0-5714 GCA_041159805.1 Bacteroidota bacterium | reverse complement strand
CCCATTCACCCGTAGTGGCATCGTCGGAAGGCAAACCAGTGGTCCAACTACCTGCAAAAACATCAAAATCCTCATGCAACAACAAATCGTAACCGACCATGATGTAATATGGGATGTTGGGGTTGGAGGCATCGGCGCCCTGAGGGGTGATGTTCGTTAGCGTGCCACAGTTGTCCTCTACCGCAAGGTAGTATTCAATAATGGTTCCCTTTGGTTGTGGAGGGATGGTACCCAGGTAATTCGAGCCACCTGCACTAGACAAAACAAAGGGAGTGAATGTACCGGTGTTGCCTATTCGGTAGTAACCCCTAACAATATTGCCAGCGCCCAATCCAGGAATGGATGCATCCACATCAACAGGCGTGTTTTCCACAGCTTGAAGCACCTGGTTGTGGTTCAAATTAACGGCACCGCCCAAGGTTATTCCATGGATGGCAAAACCCGAAGTGATGTCGCAAAAGTTAGGGGTTCCATTGGTCAAATCACCATCATTATCATCGAGCGTCAAAACCTCGTACAACACATCCTGGTACAATTGTCCCTCACTTCCATCAGGACCCGTTATCCCTGCATAAAAACTTTCGGCGAAAAGCTCCATCATTTGTGGAAGGTTACCAAGGTTCAAATATGTATCCCAGAAACAGCCAGCAATGATTTCGCCATCCGCATGTACCTGTCCAACCAAATCCTGAGGATAAACCTTCTTGTTGATGTCGTAGCGACGCACAAATCCGGTGGGGTTGTTTTGATAGAATCCGATTCCAAGTATGGGGGAGTCCGTTATACCCAATGCCCAGATATCAGCGTATCCCTCGCCCATAGCGCCATTGTCGAAGCTGAATCCTTGTGCCTGGTAGAATTTATCATTGATGCCATGTCCATATTCATGATAACACACATCGGCAACCAGTGAAGTTGCATTACATCCGCCGCCTGCCGCATAGAAATTAATGGATGATCCATCGTAGAAGGCATTGCAGTTACCTGCCAGATCCACATTTGCCGGTAAAGCAAAATCCAATCCTGTAAAGGATGGATAAAATGACTTCATGAAATCGTGGACCGTATTTACCGCATGATAGGTGGTGCGTTGACGGATGTCGGTGTTGTTGTCGGCGGTAAGACTGTTGGCACCTGGGTTGAGTGTAACGGTCCAGGATGGCGTGGCGTTGTTGGTTCGAACACGCACCCATCTTCCTTCAAGGGAAACGGTGGCGGTGGATGATGTGGTATTGTTCAATCCGATGAATCCGGTGGAATCGGTGTAGTAGGTGGTTCCACCCTGCACCACCTTCAAATTGCGGAGCGGTTCAACAGTTGATGGGTTGTAGGGGTGCGTAGTGTACAAGGTGCCGGAAACATTCACATCCGTATTGGAGATATGCACAATACGGTTTGTGCGGTACAGGATTTCACCGTTATTGGCATCAACCAAGGTGTAGTAACGACCAGGCATACCTTCGGCATCGCGGTTTTCAACATTTACTTCATACACCAATCGGTAGTTGTACTCCCGATGCATCGGAATGGCAAGAATCTTCAGTTCATCAGTTGCAACCACCGATGTGATTCCGGGAACTCCGTTAGTGGCATAATTGACAGCACTCTGTTGAGTCATGAATGGCACCGTGGAGATATTGATACCAGGATGGTATCCCAATGAAAACTGCATCACACGGCCATCCTTGGTCATTTTCACCTGTACGTTGGTCCAAAGCACCTCAATACCTTGGTAATGTTGCTTCCAATTCACATAGTCGTATTTTTTACCGGTCGTGACAGATGAACGAAACACCAACTGGCTCTGTTGAAGACCAAAGCCAGCGAGTTCAGTATTCAAAAAACGCTCGGCACGCGACTTCGCATCGGAACCTATCATTGGAATCGGTGTTCCAAATGCCTTATGCGGCATTTGGTTTTCTTCATTGAAAACAACCGACCAGTTTCCATTTCTTGCAAAATATTCGCTCCAAGCGGCGCTCTTACGGAGCTGTTGCTGATAAGCCAAGTCGTGCACTTTGTGCGGGTTCTTGATGAAAGTGACTTTAAGCGGGTCGTTATAACCTTGGAAGTGACCACTCGCGAAACCGAGATGGGAAACGAACAGCAGCAGGATGGGTATTAGTTTTCTCATGTTTTTTCAAGTTTGTTCAAAAATAGCAAATTGATGATGAATTTGATTGTCAAATAGATGTCATTTAAACCCAAGCATACTTATATCAAAATAATCCAATTTGTTTGCAATGAATGGAAGATGCTCAATATGAGCTAATTTTGCATCTGATTAGGAAAAATGAAATCATACGCGCTGGAAATTAACGGGATGGTCAAGCAACTCCTGCTTTCGACCTTGGGCACCTTACGTTTTGTGATGTATCATGAGGGGCATCCACTTGCTGTTGCGATCAGGCAATTGGAATTGGCAGATGCCAAAGAGGTTGGAGCATTGTACGACCGGCTTCGGAAGAGCAATGAAGGCGATCGAATCAGTATGACCTTGGATGAGGAAATCCTGATATACACAAGCATGGACATCACTTGCAAGGCCTACATGACTGATTTGGGAGACGAGCTGCGTTCCTTGAATGAGCCAGGCATCAAAAAAGGCGATCCCGGTTTCGGTGAAGTCAGGAGCACCATCCTAAGAGGATGCGAGATTGTGATGGATGGGATGCGACAATCCTTTTCAGATGAGCCCGATTTCGAAGAGCGGGTTGATGTCCTTGAACAATTTGTGATCGTATGATCAGATCCAGTCGTTGATCCAATAATAGCAAATGGCAACTGTTTCTCGAAAACAAATGATTTCAAGCTTCAGGTAATTCCAAAAATCATATCTCAAGCTGTTTGAGTTCGACACATCCGGCACATATTGCAAACCACCTGCTTTTTTAAAATCATAATCCAAATTGATGAACATGGCGGTTTCAAATGCCGGCAATGGCATTACTTGGTCCATTCCCAGTCGGTTGGCCGCCATGACGCTTCTACGCATGTGCTCTGGTGAGGTAATCATCATGAAGCATTCACTTCGATCAATGAATTGCTTCTTGAAAGACATCAACTGCTCTCTCGTATTGTTTCCCTGATGCAGCAGCATGATGCGTTGTGTGTCCACACCCATTTGTTCCAAAAACTTCACCATTTTCACACCGGTGGAATCATCCGCCGGGTGTGCTATCACTATTCTGGCTTTCGGATAAAATTCAGAGGCTTCTGCCAAGTAGTACAGTCGCATCAAATTGGACTCGGATGGCATCCCACCTCCACCCAACATCAATAAAATCCCGGGTTCACCATTTGGCTGGACAATTTTCACCTCCCCCAACCACCGGTGCCAATGGAAAGGAAGTGAAGTGAAGGAAAGTGCGATGGCCAAAGCAACAACCAGTCCCAGAGATATAGCAGCAAACTTGAATACCTTTTTCAAAAAACCCTTGGCCTTTTCCATTGTTTAGTAACTTTCGAACCTTAATCGGATAAGTGAAAATGATGACAATTCGTAAAAGTATGACTAAAGCGAAACTCCCCTACCCCTTTCTCATCATTTTATTTGCATCGGTTTTTCATACCGCCAGGGCACAAACCGCTTACACCTCGGGGTCACAAATCCTGAAAAAGCTTGAAAAGCTGAACACAACGGCTACAGTCCTGTATGTTGCAGCGCACCCCGACGATGAAAATACACGGTTGCTGACCTACCTGGCCAACGAACGCAATTTCAGAACCGTTTACATCTCGTTGACGCGTGGAGATGGTGGCCAGAACCTGATTGGAAACGAGCAGGGAGTGGCACTGGGTATCATCCGCACACAAGAATTGTTGGCAGCCCGCTCAGTGGATGGCGCGGAACAGACATTCTGCGAGTGCTTTGACTTCGGGTACTCCAAGACCCCTGAAGAAACCTTTCAATACTGGGATAAGGAAAAAGCATTGTCACATCTGGTTTGGACCATACGCAAGTACAGACCCGACGTTATCATTAACCGATTCCCAACCACAGGTGAAGGCGGACACGGACACCATACTGCATCCGCCATACTCGCTGTGGAGGCGTTCCGTGCCGCAGCCGATCCAGAACGCTTCAAGGAGCAGCTACAATTTGTTCAACCATGGCAATCGAAACGGATCTTTCTAAACAGCTTCAGCTCCCGAAACCAGGCAGCCAATGCGTTCGAAGGACAACTTCAAATTGATGTCGGAGGGTACGATGTATCTACCGGCCGTTCGCATGGTGAAACAGCATCCGAAAGCAGGAGCATGCACAAGAGCCAAGGTTTCGGAGTGGCCAGGCAACGTGGAGCATTGGTCGAATATTTCAAAAAGCTGGATGGCGACACATCGGTAAATGATGTTTTTGAAAATATTCCCACCACATGGGATCGGGTCAAAGGCGGGTCAAAAATAAAATCAGCCATCGATAAAATCATTCGTGAGTATGATTTGAAAAATCCATCCAAGTCGATCCCCTCACTGACCAGGTTGTTGACCATCATCCGTGAATGCGATGATGATTATTGGAAATCGGTCAAGGAACAAGAGCTCATAGAGATCATCAAGAATTGTGCGGGCTTGTATTTTGAAGCATCCACCTCCAGCCATAAAACCACGCCCGGTGATACAGTTGGAGTCACCTTCACCATATTATCACGCTTATCGGACCAAATCAGGTTGTCGAAAGTGGCATGCAACGGTTTTGACACCTTACCTGGAAAAACCTTGAACAAAAACGAGGTTTTCTCATTCAAGAAGGTACTGAATACTGATCCGAAAAGCGGATACAGCAATGTTTATTGGTTGGAACCAAATTACAAAAGCACTTTTTCTTGGCCCAACAGCGGACTTTCATGGGGTGAGGATCTCATGCAGGCCTACTTCACATTTGAAATTCTTGGTGAAACATTATCCTTCAAGGTGCCATTTGCACATAAATGGGTGGATCCGGTCAAGGGTGAGTGCAAACGTCCATTTGAAATCGTGCCCTTGATATCTGTCGAGCCCGAATCCAAGGTCGCTCTATCCATCAATGGAAAGCCTACCCAAATACGTGTTTCTGTTACAGCCGAAAGAGATGGCCTGCAAGGCACCTTGAAACTGGAGATGCCTTCAGGATGGACATCGACCCCAACTACCATTGACATGAAATCATTGGAACGTGGGAAGCCGAGCTATGCGGATTTCACATTGAACCCACCCGCTCCCGCTGATATGTTGAACCAATCAGACAACCAGGTGAAAGCGGTCTTCACTGTGAATGGAGATCGATACAGCAAGACTGTAAAACGAATTGTATACGACCACATACCTGCAGTTGTATATCTCGAGGATGCCAACATCCGTATAACACCAGTAAGCTTTGAATCCAAGGCAAGGAAAATAGGATACATAGAAGGAGCAGGTGACGATGTTGCAAAATGCCTGAAAAACGCCGGGTTCGATGTTGATGTCTTGGACGGGAAAATGATCACGAAAGGTGATCTGAATGCATATGACGCCATCATCACAGGCATACGCGCCTACAACACCATTGACGATATAGGCTTGTGGCAGGATTACCTGGTGAAGTACGTGGATAATGGAGGCACATTGGTGGTTCAATACAACACAAACAGTTTCTTCGGCACACTTAAAACACCGATTGGCCCCTACCCTTTCAAGGTCACCCGTGACCGTGTAACCGAGGAGGGGGCAAAGCCGATATTCGTGGTTGCCGA
>JBEAXM010000156.1:0-4031 GCA_041159805.1 Bacteroidota bacterium | reverse complement strand
CAGCAATCCCATAAACAATGAGCAGAACCATGAATGCAAAAAGCTTCAATCCTGATGACAGCATGAAAAAACGAATGAAAGCCTGACCACTTTTTGCCGCAGCAGATTTTAATCCTTGATGGATGACCCAAGAGGCGAAACACATGATGACCTGGATGATCCAAAAACGGTCATAGGTGGCCTTTTCAGGAAGGATTCCGTGCAAATAGTCGACCAAAAAATAGACAGGTAGGGATACTAAAAGCAACAACAACGGAAAAGGAAACCTCAAAAGCGGATGACTATCTTTCATTCTTAAAGCTTTTGAAGAAATAAACCATAGACATCACAACTGAAAGCAAGCTGAACAACAATGTAAACACCGGGATTTTCAAGCCAAGCCAAGCATCCAGTTTCACTCCTCCAAAGGTTGCGAAAAAAATGAAAACGGCAATCTGTATACCAATCGCCGAGTAACGGGCGTAGTCGTTAAGCTGTTTTTTCCTTTGATTGGAGCTCGGGCTGTTTGTCGACATTTTTGATATCCTTGATCAACGGGCCCATGTGACAGTTTCCAGAGAAACTCGCTCCCACTTCAACCACTAGTTTTCCAGTAATGATATCGCCGTTTATCCTTGCGGTCGATTTCAGAAAAAGAAGCTCCCCAACAGTGGTTTTACCCTTGATTGTGCCGGAGATATCAGCATTCTGACATACCACATCGCCTTGCACCTGACCGGTTGAACCGATTACCACCTTGGCCTTTGATGTAACAGAACCGATAATGGTGCCATCAATGCGTAAATCACCTGCGGCATTAATCTGTCCTTCAATAGTGGTTCCTTGACCAATAATATTGATTGAACCACTCTGTTCACCTGCCCCCCCTATCCCAGTTTTGTTTTTCAAGTTTTCAAACATGGCGGAGTTTTTTGTTAATAACTACGCAAAACTATGATAATTAAGGGGAAATAACAAAAAAGCGGCTGATTATTGGTGATAGTTGTTGTTGTAGAACTGCTCGTAGCCCGACAAATCACGTGTTTGCACCAATAAAAGGAGATTTTCTGGTGTGATAATCAATGGGTTAACAGACGACATATCAACATCCATCAACGCCTCGCCATCATCCAATATCCCTGTAAGATAGTTTGCTGCGTCGTTCATGTCTGCAAACTGACGAACCATCACGAATTGATATTCGGACCCGATGAAAGCATTGCTGATGACCAGCTGTTTGACACTATAAAACTTTGAATTGTAATTGGATACGGCAGTTTTCAGCTCGTTGCTTCCTACCACGTTGTTGTTTGGAAACAGAAACAAAACGTATTGGATGGTGTCGCCTTTCATGCGGAAAGGGGTGTTGGATGCCACGGGAGCGGGGGATTCCTGAGATTGATTCGACAGTGAATCCTTTACCCCGTACATGGAAGGATTGATCAGAGCCAGGATTTCCTTGGCACGAACGGTGACCGTATCAGAAGGATAGGAGGCGACCACCTTTTTTAGTGCCGTTTCAAGGTCTTGAACCGTTCCCGAACGACCAATGGCCAGTGCCGCCAATAACTCAAACCGTGGCGCAAGATCACTGCCGGGGAATAGGGAGTCAGCCATCTCCTTGCGCTGGATGACGTCTTTGTATTGCTTGTTCAGGTAAGCCCTGTAGGTGGTCTCGTAATACACCCTTTGCAAGGCCGCTTTCTTTTCAAGATCCTTGTAAAAATCAGGATTCAATATCAATCGAGCATACTCAGAATCCGGATATCGGGTCAATAGGATGTCCTTGTATTTGTCTGAGTTTGCTGTTTGATCCATCAGCATATACACCCTATACAGGTTGTACATGGCGGGCAACTTGAAAGCGTTTTCAGGATATCGAGTCAACAGCGCTTCAAAGGTTGAAGCAGATTCGCGATTGTCCTTAAGCTGCTCTTTATAAATCAGACCTACATTATAGTAGGCCTCCACAATACGGGTGTTGGAACTATCCAGCTTTTCGTTGGATGATGGAATCGCATCCAGGTATTGCTTCCTCTTTTTGGCGTTGTTGGCAGCGATAATGGAATCCCGTGTTGCCGAATCAACACGATCCAAGGTGTCCTCCTGCTCAACAAGTTCATCTCCATCCAAGGCACCGGTAACGGCCTTATTGGATCGCCTCCAGTTGTCCTCCAGCTTTCGATTACCCCACAACCTGATGAACTCGTTGAATCCGAAACTGACCGCAGATGGGTTCGAGAAATACCATCCTCCCTGAGCTGCGGCAGGTGTGTTGTTGGCCCTTGGGTTGAAATTAGGGTCTCCAGACTCCTTCTTCATCTCCTCCTTTTCGGCGGCCTCGCGTTCCTTTTTCTCCTTCAAAAGCGCTTCCCGTTTTTTGTTCTCTGCTTCAATCAAGGAATCAACATAGGCCTCCCTTTGGGTGGATGACATACGCGACAATACCTGAAGACTGTCCTCGGTTTGGATCACATTAAGGTAGGAAATGAGCTTTGTTAAACTGTTGCGCGTATTCATGATCACCAAATAATCGGGATGGTCTTCGGTGATGAATGATGCCGTGCTATCATAGTATGCCTGGGCCAACTTGTAATCCGGCTTTTTGAAATGTATTTCCGCCAACTTCAAAAATGAAAGCGCCTTTTGATTTACGTTGGTGGTGCTGTTGGCCGTCGATTTGCGCAACAGGTCTATTCCTTCAGGGATATTGTTTTCACGAAGTGATATCTCCGCCAAGGCGTAATAAATCTGGTCCAGGTAATCAATGTTCTTTTCGTCGACCAACATCTTCTCCAACATGGATCGGATACCTTTACCCTCCTCACTATCAAGATCAATGCAACGTGCCCTATTGACTTTGGCATTGAAAAACACCTCGTAGGTCGGATTCAACTTCACCACCCTGTCGTAAGCCACAACTGCCTTGGGACAATCGCTGATCTTGTTGTAAATCTGACCAAGGATGAATGCGTAACGAACGCGGTCATCCTTCTTTTTTGCAAAAGTGATCGCCTTTTCAAGTGAAACGGCCGCCTCCTTGTAATCATTCATGAACAGGAAATACTGCGCATGGGTGGCGTGAAACATCGCACGCAGGTTAACAGGCATCTTGGGGTCGTCCCGCAAAGAAGACAAGAGGTACTGAGCGTCAGGGGTTTTACCTAATCTCAAGTAACATTGAGCAAGCCAAATCAATGCCTCATAGCGTTCAGGGTAATCCCTGAATTGTGCCGCCACGAAATTGAAGGATTCAATTGCAGTCCAGGTTTCATACTTGAAATACTGAGCCTGTCCTATAATCAAATAGCACTTGGGAATCCATTTGTTGCGCTCCTTACCCTCGATATCCATGGAATGGCGCTGAATGACAATCGAAACCTTTTTGATGGCCGCATCCATGTCAGGGAAAACCGACTTTGCGGCATTTTCATCGCCATGAGGGAAAACCGACAAAATGCGGTCATATTGATCGGGCTTTGCGGCCGCCAAGGTTTTTGAACCCTCCTTGATCTTTTCGCGGGCATTGAAATAACCATTGTAATGGGCCAGGGTCTTATGATAGGCCCTGCTCGTAAACTTGTTCTTTTTAACAGAACAGGAAACGGACAGTAAAACCACCAACGTCAGCGTGAAAGCACCTAAGAAGCGTATTTGTCGCATGGTGTGTTGACTACAGTAAGCTATCTTTTCAACCCAAAGTTAACTCGGAACGCGAAGGAATATTGTGCGGCATGAAACCGCTTAAATTTGTGATATTTGCAACATTCCGCTCCGAGTCGCAAAGGTAGCGATTGTTTTTATCTTAACCAATTAACTGATTGCCTTGGAAAAACCCAGGAAAAAGCTGGTCCGAAAGCTTAAAAGCGTGTTTCGTTTGGTCATTTTGAATGACCAAACGTTTGAAGAGAAACTTTCCGTGCGTCTCACGCCAATGAATGTTTTTGTCTTCGCAGGCACCATCATCATCACCCTGATCACGCTCACCATTTACATCATCGCCTTTACGCCACTGCGTGAGTACATTCCCGGCTATGCGGATGTAAACATGC
>JBEAXM010000041.1:0-2690 GCA_041159805.1 Bacteroidota bacterium | reverse complement strand
CCGGGAGCATCAATCACTATGGATCCACCACTGGCATTCAAAGGATTACCCGTATGACAGCCGGATGTGTTGCAGGTGGTTTCTCCTGGTGATCCATTACGACCGGCAATGCCGTTATCACTGAGAACGAATGAAAATCCAATTACTGATGATAAAATGGCAGAGATGGTCACGTAAGTTTTTAGGTGCATGTGTTTTAAGTGTAATTTTTTCAAAGGTATTAACCATTTACAAGAGTTAAATGTTCACCAACGCCTTTGAATAGCTTATTTGTTAACTGCATTATTCAGCATATCAAATAGCCTGATGGTTTCTTTTGCTGGCTTTACATCGTGAACCCTAAGTATCGAGGCCCCTTTCATCAATGCAGTCATGTTTAATGCAGTGGTTCCATTAAGAGCCTCTTTTTGGTTGATATCCAATGTTTTGTAAATCATTGATTTTCTCGAAATTCCTGCTAACAGCGGGCAACCTGTTATCTTGAAAACTTCCATTTTTGATAACAATTGGAAATTGTGGGCCAATGTTTTGCCAAATCCAAACCCTGGGTCAACAATCACATCTCGAATTCCCATTTTTCGGCATTTTTCGGTCTTTTCAGCCAGGAACTTCAAAACATCCTGAACAACATCCTTGTATCTAGGGTTTTGCTGCATGGTTTCTGGCATTCCTTTCATGTGCATCAGCACGTAAGCGGCATTTGACTTAGCCACAGTTGAATGCATTTTTCGGTCAAAAGCTCCTGCTGAAATGTCGTTTACCATTCCTGCCCCCACTTTAATGGCATGTTGGGCTACCTCGGAACGGTAGGTGTCAACGGAAACGATCATATCCGGAAAATGCTCCTTGATTTTTTCTATTACAGGAATAACCCTCTTTAGTTCTGTGCCTGTTGCAATCATTTTGGCGCCAGGCCGGGTTGATTGACCACCTACATCGATGATGTCAACCCCTTCCTTTACCATCCGTTTGACCTGTTTCATGATGGCTTTCAAATCCGTAAATTTGCCACCGTCGTAAAAGGAATCCGGTGTAACGTTTAGAATTCCCATGACTTTTGGGGTTGTTAAATCAAGCAAATCACCGGTACAGTTTATTACTTGACCGGTGTTGAAAACGGAGTTTACGGGGTCTTTCAATTTCATGGAAAATACATTTTCTTTAACCTAATTTGCGGGCACTTTAACCTGCTTTTTAACTTAAATACATGGAAACACAACAACTAATGGACAAGAAGCAGGGATTAACATCGGCACAATTCGATAAAGCCGTAGCCGAGTGCAAATATATATTTAGTGCCAAGATGAAGGACTATGGAAGCGCTTGGAGGATCCTGCGTTTGAGCTCGATCACCGACCAGATGTCAATCAAGGCGCAGCGCATCCGCAGTATTGAGGAAAAGGGTTCGCAACGAATCGATGAAAGCACCGTCGACGAGTACAAGGGTATCTTGAACTATGCCGTTATAGCCCTCATCCAGCGTGAACTAGGTGTTACCATGTTGCCCGATATCGGTTTGGACGAGGCCAATACACTCTTCGATAAACATATTGCCGTGGCTAAGTCGTTGATGGAGGATAAGAATCACGATTACAATGAGGCATGGCGAAAGATGCGCGTCAGCTCAATCACCGACCTTATTTTGATGAAGCTATTACGAGTCAAGCAAATCGAGGATAACCATGGTAGCACTTTGATTTCAGAAGGAATCGAAGCCAATTATTATGATATCATCAACTATGCCGTCTTTGCATTGATCAAATCAAATGAATAAAAAAGTATTTTTTTGTTGTCAAACATAAATAGCACTTATGAGTAAGAGCACTATTGTATGGATTCTGCGGGCTTTCATGTTCGCATTATTTGTTTTTTCAGCTGTTGCCAAGCTGGTTCCTGTATGGGCTTTTGAAAAGCAGTTGGTCGACCTTGGCTTTGTTAATTGGTGTCAGGCTCCTATTCTCGCACGATTAATCATTGCCGTAGAAATTGCCTTGGGTATCGCCATACTGCAGCCACACTTTTTGAAACGACTGGTTTTACCTGCAACGATGTTGCTGTTGGTTGCCTTCAACATCCATTTGGCCATCGAAATGGTCAAGCATGGTGCCATGGCCGGCAACTGCGGCTGCTTCGGACAGCTGATTCCAATGACACCATTGGAGGCCTTCATTAAAAACATCCTTACATTGGGTATATTGATTTTCATCTACCTGAATGTTACCGATAAGCCAAAAGGTGAAAACAATTTCCTGGTTCCGTTCAACATCTGGCTTGCCTCCACATTCATGATTTTCATACTCATTCCTTATTGTCCTTGTCCTTGCAAAGATTCGATGCAAGGCGTGGCAGCTGTGGAATCTGAGGTAATGGATGTATCCGATTCGGAAGTCATACCGGTTTCAATTGATACTGCCCAAACGGTTGCTACAAATTCCCCCGACACACTTTCAATAACCAAACTGAAGCCAGCAACTGATTCTGTTGTTGTGGTTCCAGGCCCTAAAAAAGTGAAGTCAAGATTCTCCGCTCAAAACATATTTGATGGAAAGAAGGTTGATATCAATGAGGGTAAGAAAATCATTTGCTTTTTCGCTCCCGGTTGTGATCATTGTCAGGATGCAGCTAAGGAGCTAGCCAAGCTTTCAAAAAGCCCGGACTTCCCCAAGGTGTATATTTACTTTATCGAAGAC
>JBEAXM010000214.1:0-5095 GCA_041159805.1 Bacteroidota bacterium | reverse complement strand
CCTGCGCAACACTTGCGCCGGCAACGCCTACCATTCTCAATCCCTACCAGGTCGCACAAGGACAATTTGCAGCGGTCACCAACTTCCAATGGGTCACCACTTGCCAGCACGTGGAGGGCTTGGATACGAACTGCCGAAGAATCATTAACACTTACAACTTCGTTATTAAAGCCCGCGACAACTACTGTCCGGCAAACGCATCCTCCATACGAACCGTAACCATTGTGATTGTTCGTCCGCCAAAGCTTGACCCGCCAAAGCTCCGATGCGCATCCGTGAACCTTGACGGAAGCGTCAATCTCAGTTGGAATAAATCCACGCCCCGCGATACCCAAAACACCTGGTATGCCTACGACATCTACGCATCGCTGAACCAGGCAGGGCCCTATCAGTTCGTTGACAGTATCAAATCCGGCTTCCTGAATCCCGCATCGTACAGTTATGTCCATTCGGCAGCATCCCTGAACGCGCTGTTTGGAACCAATGCGCAACAACAATCCATCTACTACTACCTCAAAACTAGATCGGGCTGCAGTGGCGACAGCGTTTCTGATTCATCAAACATCCTTCGCACCATCAAGCTGGATGCCGTGCTCAACGGAGGAAATGCCGACCTGTCTTGGAACCCCCTATCAACTCCACCTCTCAGCTCCCATGCGGGAAACAAATACCTGATTCATCGTGAATTCCCATTAGGAACATGGACCCTCATCGACAGTACCTTCAACCTTAACTATACCGACCCGTTCCCACAAACGCAATGTGTGGCAACCATCGTGTATCGGGTTTCCCTAGCTGATAGTTCGGGATGCGTCAATTGGTCATCCACCGATACCATTTTCGTTAATAACGCTAACCCGAATGTTGTAATACAACCTCTCAGCCCGGTTATTTGTCAGGGCAGCAATGTGGTACTAACCTGCCAAACCGTCGGGAATACCTATCTCTGGAATACTGGACAAACATCACAGAACATAACGGTTACCGCAACGGGCTCCTATACGGTCACTGTCACTGTAGCCGGTGGCTGTTCAGGAACTGCATCCACCAATGTGACGGTGGCGGCGCCTCCAGCGCCCAACATAACCGGTACAAATGTCATTTGTGCAGGTGCATCCACCACTTTCAACGCAGGTGCAGGATATGCCAGTTACCAATGGTCGGGGGGCTTAGGAAACACCCAAAACGTTTCACCGACTGTAGCAGGAACCTACACCGTTACCGTAACTGATGCTAACGGCTGCACGGGAACTGCAACCAGAACGCTTACCATCAACCCCAACCCTGTTCCAGTGATTTCCGGAACAAATGTGATTTGTGCAGGTGCGTCGACATCTTTCAATGCTGGACCCGGATACACGAACTACCAGTGGTCGGGTGGATTGGGGAACACCCAAAGCGTTTCTCCAACCGTTTCAGGACCTTACACCGTAACCGTCACTGATGCCAACGGTTGCACGGGAACTGCAACCAGAACGCTTACCATCAACCCCAACCCCGTTCCTAACGTAACAGGAAACAACGTATTCTGCGCAGGAGGATCCACATCATTCGATGCAGGACCTGGATTCAGCAGCTATCAATGGTCAGGCGGTTTGGGTAACACACAAGTGGTTTCCCCTACCATAGCAGGCACCTATACCGTTACCGTTACCGATGCTAACGGCTGTACTGGACAGGGCTCACGCACTCTTACCATCAACCCCAACCCGGTTGCCGTGATCACCGGCGACTTCGATGCATGTCAGGGAGCAACTGCAACATTGAATGCCAATGCTGGCATGACCTCTTACCAGTGGACCGGTGGACTGGCTACCGGAACCATCAACCCCGGAGTGGCCGGAACCTACACTGTTACCATCACCAATGCCAACGGTTGTACCGGAACGGCCTCGCAAGCGGTAACCATCTATGCAAACCCCGTCCCGAATATCACAGGAGTGAGTACCATTTGCGCAGGAGCATCCACCACATTCAACGCAGGAGCATACAACTCCTACCAGTGGTCGGGCGGATTGGGTAACACCCAAAACGTTTCTGTAAGCGTGGCGGGGACTTATACCGTGACCGTTACCGATGCCAATGGTTGCACCGGAACAGATAATCAAGCGCTCGTTGTGAACGCCAACCCCGTTCCGAATATCACAGGTAACAACGTGTTCTGCGCAGGAGGATCCACATCATTCGATGCAGGTGCAGGATATGCATCGTACCAATGGTCGGGGGGATTGGGAAGCACCCAAGTTGTTTCTCCGACTGTAGCGGGAACCTACACAGTGACTGTAACAGATGTCAATGGCTGCGTTGGACAAGGCACACGCACACTCACCATCAACCCCAACCCGGTCGCAGTGATCACCGGCGACTTCGATGCATGTCAAGGAGCCACAGCAACATTGAATGCCAATGCTGGTATGACCTCTTACCAATGGACCGGTGGGTTGGCTACCGGAACCATTAACCCAGGCGTAGCGGGAACTTACACCGTGACCATCACCGATGCAAATGGCTGCACGGGAACAACCTCACAAGCAGTAACGATTTATTCGAACCCTGTGCCTTCCATCAACGGAACCTTCGTGGTTTGTCAAGGATTCAATGCCTCTCTGAACGCAACCGCTGGATTTAACAATTACCAGTGGAACGGCGGACAGACAGCCGCATCCATTTCACCTAACGCCTCGGGAACATATACCGTAACAGTGACCGATGGAAATGGCTGTACAGGTTCCGTTTCCCAACTGGTAACCGTCAATCCTAATCCAACGCCAACCATTACCGGGACTAGCGCAATATGCGATGGTACAACCAGCACATTCGACGCAGGTGCAGGTTATGCCTCCTATCAATGGGCCAACGGCTTGGGCTCATCGCAAACCATAAGTGTGTCAACCACCGGAACCTACACCGTAACCGTAACCGATAACAATGGTTGTGTTGGAACCGATAGTCAGGCCCTCACTGTGAATCCAAATCCTGTTGCGGTCATTTCAGGCGACTTCGATGCTTGTCAGGGTGCTACAGCAACCCTCACGGCCAATGCGGGTATGTCTAACTACCAATGGACTGGAGGGTTGTCAACCGGAACCATCAACCCTGGAGTGGCCGGAACTTACACCGTGACCATTACCGATGCCAATGGTTGCACAGGCACCACTTCGCAAACCGTCACCATCTTTGCCAATCCTGTTCCATCCATTTCAGGAACTTTCGAGGTTTGTCAAGGATTTGCCGCCGCACTGAATGCCTCTAGTGGCTATCAATCCTACGCATGGAATAGTGGTGCTTCCAGCTCCACCATCAACCCAAGCTTGGCAGGAACTTATACAGTCACTGTAACCGATCAAAACAGTTGCACCGGAACGGCATCCCAAACGGTTATTGTCAATGCCAATCCAGTACCTGTAATCAATGGAAACAATGTTGTATGTGATGGAACCGCCACCACCTTTGATGCAGGAGCTTACACCTCCTACCTGTGGAGTGATGGTAGCAGCGGCCAAACCATCACCACTGGTACTGCGGGAACCTATACTGTTACCGTAACCGACCAAAACGGATGCGTTGGCACCACATCGCAAACCCTCACAGTTAATGCGATTCCAACCGGATCCATTTTCGGAAGTACAGCGATTTGCTTTGGCGCAACCACACCGCTATACTTCAATTTCACCGGTGCATCACCTTTCACCTACTCCTACACCGATGGCAATACAACGTTTGGACCATATGTGAGCAACGCCACCACTACGGATATACCGGTCAATCCGAACACATCCACCACCTACACGCTGGTTTCCCTGAACGACAACAATTGTCCAGGCACCCTAGCAGGAACCGTCGACATCCTGGTGAACGCTCTTCCAGTACCCTCCATCACTGGTGACCTTGAAATATGCGATGGCGATTCCTCATTGCTAAGTGCAACACCCGGTTTTGTCGGATACATTTGGTCGAACGGAGTCACAGACCCTGATGCAATGGCGCTTACTGCAGGCAATTACGCTGTAACCGTCACCGACCAGAACGGATGTGAGGGAACCACATCGGTGAATTTCGTTGTGAACCAAACGCCTGTGGCGAGCTTTACACATGTTGCCAGCTCCGACTGCGAAACCCCTCGAACCATCTTCACCAACACATCTACCTATCCACCACTCTCTACATTCACTTGGGATTTCGGCGACAGCACCAGCTCGAACCAAACCAACCCGATTCACATTTACGAAGACCAGGGAACTTATACCGCCACTTTGTACATCATGACCACTGCAGGATGTGCGGATACAGTCTCGGATGATGTGGAGGTTATTTTCTATCCGCTTGCGGAGGCCGATTTCAAATTCGACCCCGAGTTTGTGAATGTGTTCAATGGAAAAGTCCAGTTCACCGACCTATCCCTGAATGCAGTATCGTGGGCATGGAACTTTGGTGACGGAACCGGAATCGTCCAGCAAAATCCATCACATTACTACAACGAAGTTGGAGACTTTGCCGTTACACTGACCGTGCTCAACATCAATGGTTGTCCAGACTCCAAAACCCGAATGGTGATGGTAAATCCGTTCTACATTCCAAATGCCTTCACACCAAACGAAGACGGTGTCAACGATTTCTTCTTCAATGCCGGTTATGATTTGGATGTAACCTCGTTCGAAATGACGATTTTCAACCGCTGGGGGCAACGGGTTTATGTGACCGACAGCTGGTTGAAGTTCTGGAATGGTAAGGATGTGGATGGAAACCCTGCTCCTGAAGGTGTGTATGCCTATGCCATCAAGGTAATCACCCGTGGAGGCAAAGAGCATATTTTCCACGGCACCACCACCCTCGTTCGCTGATATACAGCAAGAAACAATGAAAGGGAGTCTGTTTACAAGACTCCCTTTTTATTTTTGGGCTGCGGTTTAATTGAGGTAAATTTGTGTACCACAATAACTCCAACCCGTTTGCGTTTCACTACATTGAGACATACGTTTTCAGCAATGCATGCCTTTGTACCTTTTTTAGTAAAAAGCCGTGTGTCATTGAACTTCTTACTGGGACTGACTCTTTTGATCCCCGTCTCAACATTTGCGCAACTATCACCACCATC
>JBEAXM010000158.1:0-3280 GCA_041159805.1 Bacteroidota bacterium | reverse complement strand
GATTTATGCGAAAGCATCCATGTCGTGGGTTGACTCCCGATATTTCCTGGAAGGCGTGGATGCGGCAGGCAACCAAACATTCGGAACACTTGACGGGTATTTGGATTTGAACCTTGGGGTTGACTACCGGATATCGAAGGTGTTGTCAACCTTCGTTCAAATCAACAATGCCACTGCGAGCAAATACAGCCGCTGGTACAACTACCCATCCTACCGGTTGGGTGTGTTTGCAGGACTCAGCTATTCTTTTTAAGAAGGATTGGTGCCGCTTTTAGAACTCGGATCGTACGGATAACCGCGGATTATCACGGATTAAACGGACTTCAATACAAGAATCCGTGTCAATCCGTAAAATCCATACAATTCGCGTCACTCAACACTCAACATCCATACTAGATTGTCATTGTTTTTCAAGCCATTAGAAAAGTAAAAATCAGGTTAAAAACCATCATCTGACTTTATCCACAAAAACCGCACTTTTTGTTGATAAAATAACGGCTAAATGCGCTGAAAATTATGGAATTAGAGGGTGTTCAACGATGCCGAATCCGTATCTTTGCTTATAACCCCATAAATTTTGCAAAATACTGATTATGAGCGATCAAGCAACCCCTGAAACATTACGAAACCAACAAGACTATTCGGCCGACAGCATCCAGGTGCTGGAGGGCCTGGAGGCGGTTCGAAAAAGGCCCGCCATGTATATTGGCGACATCGGCGTAAAAGGCCTTCACCACCTCGTTTATGAGGTCGTTGACAACTCCATCGATGAAGCCCTCGCCGGCCATTGTAAGAACATCCTGGTAAAGATCCTGCCCGATAATTCCATCTCCGTAAAGGACGACGGGCGAGGCATACCCGTTGATATGCACACCAAGGAGAACCGCTCGGCACTGGAGGTTGTTATGACCGTGCTACACGCCGGTGGTAAATTCGACAAGGACTCCTACAAAGTATCAGGCGGTCTGCACGGTGTAGGTGTGTCGTGCGTGAACGCGTTGTCAGACCACCTAAAGGTGGAAGTGTTCCGTGGTGGAAAATCCTATGTGCAGGAATATTCGATGGGCAAGCCCCTCTATCCCGTTAAGGAAGTGGGCACCACCGACTACCGTGGCACCATTGTCACCTTCCATCCCGATGCTACGATCTTTACCTCCACCGTTTACCTGTACGACACATTGGCTGCGCGGATGCGCGAACTTTCGTTCCTGAACAAAGGAATACGGATAACCCTTGCCGACATGCGGGAGCTCGATGAGCATGGTGAACCCATCAACAATGAAACCTTTTATTCTGATAAAGGGCTTATTGAATTCGTAGAGTACCTCGACAGCAGCCGCGAGAAGCTGATGCCCGAATGCATCCACATGGAGGGCGAGAACGCCGGAATCCCCATCGAGGTGGCCATGCAGTACAACACATCGTTCAACGAGAACGTGCACTCCTACGTGAACAACATCAACACGCATGAAGGTGGAACGCACCTCAGCGGTTTCCGTCGCGCCATGACGCGCACATTGAAGAGCTATGCGGAAAAGGAAGGATTGCTATCCAAGCTGAAGTTTGAAATCAATGGCGACGATTTCCGTGAGGGACTCACTTGTGTGATTTCGGTGAAGGTTCAAGAGCCGCAGTTTGAAGGACAAACAAAAACCAAGCTTGGAAACAGCGAGGTGATGGGGGCCGTTGACACTGCCGTATCCAAAATGTTATCCGACTACCTTGAAGAGCATCCGCGCGAAGCAAGAGAGATTGTGAATAAGGTGGTGCTTGCCGCTACCGCTCGCCATGCCGCCCGCAAAGCACGCGAAATGGTGCAACGCAAAGGCGCTTTTTCCGGAAGCAGTCTGCCAGGTAAGCTCTCCGACTGCTCCGAAAGCAATCCTGAAATCTGTGAGTTGTTCCTTGTAGAGGGAGACTCGGCCGGTGGAACCGCCAAACAAGGTCGTAACCGCGCCTTCCAAGCCATACTGCCGTTGCGTGGTAAGATTCTCAACGTGGAAAAGGCGATGGACTACAAGATCCTCGACAACGAAGAGATACGCAACATCTTCACCGCGCTCGGTGTACGCAAAGGAACCGTTGATGACCGCATGGCCCTCGACACCGAAAAACTGCGCTACCACAAGATTGTGATCATGACCGATGCCGACGTGGACGGAAGCCACATCACCACGCTTATCCTCACCTTCTTCTTCCGCCACATGAAAGAGCTCATCGAAAAAGGATATATCTACATTGCATCGCCCCCCTTGTACCTCGTGAAGAAAGGTAAAGAGGAGCGCTACTGCTGGAATGATCAACAACGTGAGCAGTTGACAAAGGAATTGGCTGGCGAAGGCAAGGAATCATCGGTAACCATACAACGCTACAAGGGTCTTGGAGAGATGAACGCCGAGCAATTGTGGAGCACCACCATGAATCCGGAGAACCGTACCTTGAAGCAGGTGACAATTGAAAGTGCGGCCGAAGCCGATCGGATCTTCGCCATGCTCATGGGCGACGAAGTGCCACCGCGTCGCGACTTCATCGAAAAGAATTCACGTTATGCCAAAATCGACGCGTAACAATCATAACAAATCAACCATAACACAATCCATCCAACCAACATGAAAGTAACCGTAGTAGGCGCTGGTAACGTAGGATCCACCTGCGCCAATGTGATTGCACACAAGGAGCTGTGCAATGAAGTCATCCTCCTCGACATCAAAGAAGGCATCGCCGAAGGGAAGTCCCTCGACATGTGGCAAACCTCGCCCATCAACCTGTACGACACCCGCATCAAAGGCAGCACCAACGATTACGCCGCCACGGCTGGTTCCGATGTGGTGGTGATCACCTCCGGCTTGCCACGCAAGCCCGGCATGAGCCGCGATGACTTGATTGCAACCAACGCAGGCATTGTTCGCTCGGTTACCGAAAACATCATGAAGCATTCGCCAAACACCATCATTGTGGTGGTATCGAACCCGCTGGATGTAATGACCTATTGCGCATACCTTACCGCAGGCATCGACTCGAAGCGTGTGTTCGGGATGGCGGGCATCCTCGACACTGCTCGCTACCGTGCGTTTTTGGCAGATGCTTTGAACACCTCACCGAAGGACATTCAAGCCGTGTTGATGGGTGGGCATGGCGACACCATGGTGCCACTGCCCCGCTACACCACTGTAGCCGGCATTCCCGTTACAGAACTCATTGCCGCAGATAAATTGAACGCCATTGTAGAGCGCACCAAAACCGGTGGTGGTGAACTCGTGAACCTCATGGGCACTTCCGC
>JBEAXM010000128.1:0-3362 GCA_041159805.1 Bacteroidota bacterium | reverse complement strand
ATAAAATACCTGCTGATAGGTTGCACCATTTTCATCTTTATCTCTCAGGTCGTGCAGAGTTATACGGATGCGTTTATTTAAATAAGCCAGCTCACGCAAGCGACTTTCTAGAATATCTTTATTATAGGTGGTGGCGCTGAAGATGGTTGTGTCGGGCCAGAAATGAACAGTAGTTCCTGTTTTATCGCTAGTGCCTGATTCCCGGACAGCATATTTTGGTACTCCTCTTTCGTATTCTTGTTCGAAGATTTTTCCTTCGCGCTGGACGGTGACTTTTAACTGGGTACTCAACGCATTTACGCAACTGACACCCACCCCGTGAAGTCCACCTGAAACTTTGTAGGTATTCTTATCGAATTTTCCACCGGCATGAAGAACGGTCATCACCACTTCAAGTGCACTTCGTTTTTCTTTATGGTGCATACCGGTAGGGATACCGCGACCATTATCTTCAACGGAAATGGAGTTATCGGTGTGGATGCTTACTGTAATCTCGTTGCAGTATCCCGCCAACGCTTCATCGATGGAGTTGTCGACTACCTCATACACCAGGTGATGCAGGCCCTTGACGCCAATATCACCGATGTACATCGCTGGTCTTTTTCTGACCGCTTCCAGTCCTTCAAGTACCTGAATACTGTCCGCTCCGTACCCGCTGTTAACGGGGTCCAAATGCTTCGCGTTTTCTATGTTCATGCTTCACTTCTCCTCGGGTTTTTGAACGCCTTGGAGGGTCGACAAATTTACTGAAAATAAGGGAGATGGAATTGGCCTATCTTTGCTGTCCCATGGCAGGATTTCCTGACATATTATCCTCATCCAAAGGGGGTATTTTACCCTTGGAAAACTCGGATCTGGTCCTTAAAAAAGAAAGGAACTTACCCGGGTCATGGAACTACTCCATTCGTCGATATAAACGGATGGGGATACCCCCAGAGGATGCCGGCACCCTGATTTATCATTTTGGAGGAGATGCTGAGTCCCGTTTTCTGGAACTGAGGTTTTGTGTAAGTGGACAAACCTACTGCAGCGACGCCCAGACCAACTGCGAGGCCTGCATTTTGAATCGAAATGCACAGTGTGTGGAGCAGACCGATACCATCGATCACCTCAGTTTCCGATTTGAGCCTGCCCACTTGACCAATCTGATTCGAGTGGAAACCCAACCCGAGACAGAAGATATCATTCGGTTTCGTCATCCCCAGTCGTTTAGTCGGTCAGTAGCCATTACCGGTCGCATTCGGCATACCTTGGACTCGCTGCTCAACCATCGCTATTCCGATACGCTGGAGAATATTTTTGTCAATGCCCAAACCCAGATACTTTTATTATATACCTTAGAATCGGTCAGTTCCATTCGCGAGGATGAGGTCCCAGCCTGTAAATTTCTCATGCATCAAGATGATCGTGAAAAGATCATCAAAGCCCGTGAGGTCTTGTTGGAACATATTGGCGACCCCATCACCATCAAGGAGCTTAGCCGAAAGGCGGCCATCAATGAATGCTATCTCAAAAAGGGATTCAAGGTGATGTTTGGGACTACCATTTTTGATTTTTACCAGGAGCAACGTATGGAGCATGCCCGTTACCTGTTGTATGAGAAGGGAATGAGTGTTTCTGAGGTTTCCGCCCAATTGGGTTATTCCTCCATTTCCCATTTTTCTACTGCGTTTAAAAAGCATACGGGACTTAAACCCTGTGAGCTTTTGTCACCACTTCGTCATAAATAGTTCCCCCTCTATTCTCTGACAATTCCGTGATAAAAATGACGTTATCAAATGTCAGTTTTGTACCGCATTACACGGAACATGAAGTATTTTTTCATCATCTGTACCCTATTTAGCATCAGCAGCATCCAGGCGCAGCTGCCAACGGATTCTGCGAGTGCTCGTTCCATGGATGAAGTGGTGGTTACCGCTACCCGCACACCCCGGTTGATGGGGAATGTAGCCATTCCGGTATCCGTGGTGAATGCCAAAACCATCTATCAAACCGGTTCTCTGCGTTTAAATGATATTCTGGCTGAGCAGACTGGAATTGTGATGGTCGATAATTTTGGAAAAGGGATACAGGTTCAGGGACTCTCCTCCGAGTACACTTTGATTCTGATTGATGGCGAACCGTTGATTGGAAGAACAGGTGGGGTGTTGGATCTTTCTCGAGTTACCGTAAGAAATATCCGCAAGATTGAGGTCGTAAAGGGACCTTCATCCAGTCTTTATGGATCTGAAGCCATGGGAGGTGTAATCAACATCATTACCGATGGCAGCGGACAGCGCAAGGCCAATCTTGCATTGCGATATGGACGTTTCAACACGGTAGATGGGTCATTTAATTTTTCAAGAAAATTCAATAGAACCGATGTAACTGCGTCTGCCAACTACAATCGTTCTGAAGGATATAGTTTAAAACCCAATGCTGCTCAAAAAACGGTAGAACCTTTTTGGAAATTAGCAGAGCAGATTTCAATCAATCATCAAATAAATAATCAGTGGAAGATTGGTTCAGGATGGAGAAGGAATATAACCTATATCGATAATACAATTGAAGTTGTAAACGGTGGAGTTCCTATTCTTTCAAAGGGATTTGAGCGAAACGATGAATACAACATCACTCCATATATTCAATTCAATGATGCAAAACGCTGGAAGTCTACCCTTCGCGGATACGTCACCGGTTTCAAAGCACATCAGCAATTGGATGTAAAAGATATTGCAGGCAATTACAATGATCGATTCAATCAATTGTTTGCAAGGGTAGAAAACCAAACCGACTGGCAGATCAGGGACGGTTCGTCCTTGACCTTTGGAGTCGGACATGTGCGCGAATCCGTAGCCTCAAACAGGTATGATTCTATGTCTACCAAGAGATCCAATTCAATATCCTATTTTTTTGCTCAACACGAGGAGCGACTTGCGACGAACCTGACCTTGGTTGGTGGAGTTCGTTTTGACGCCAATCAGGCCTATGCATCTGTTTGGAGTCCCAAGTTAGCCCTTCATTATACTCCCACTGAACGCCTCACGATCAATTTCTCTTATGGTCGCGGATTCAAAGCACCTGATTTCCGTCAGTTGTATTTGAATTTCACGAACCTTGCCGCAGGTGCCTATTCGGTTTTTGGAACGGAGGTTGCAAAAGTTGAACTGAAGCGTTATCAGGAAATGCAGTTGATTGATCAAATGACGGCCCGTGCTGGTGAATTATCGTCGTTGCGTCCAGAAGTATCTGGCGGCGTTAATCTCGGTTTCAAGTATCAACTCAATGCAACGGCAAGTATCCAAGCAAATTTTTTCCGTAACGATTTGCAAAATATGATTGTGACCGATGTGGTGGCATTGAAAAAGAATGGGGGACAAATT
>JBEAXM010000083.1:0-11734 GCA_041159805.1 Bacteroidota bacterium | reverse complement strand
TCGACAACCAATCCACTACAAGCCCCTCCTCGCCGAAGGTGGAACATCATGCCCTGCAATGGATCAGTCGATCGGAAAATGGGGGCTTTTCGGCTGGGGTAAACGAGGGAGCGCGGCACGCTACAGGCGATTGGTTAGTGCTGCTGAATCCGGATATCAAACTTGAGCAAAACACCTTGGACAAAGCTTTGCAATTGGCAAACAAGTATAATGACCATGACGATCAAAAAGTCGGAGTGGTAGGATGCCAGCTGTTTAACAGCGATGGAAGCCATCAACCATCGGTAGGAGTGTTCCCCTCATTTAGCCGTATCACGAAAGAGCTGTTCATGCCGAAAGACCGGAGAAGATACGAAAACATTGACCCCGCAGCCGCCACCAATTGCGACTGGGTGACCGGGGCTTTTATGATGATACGCAAGAAAGCATTTGCAGACGTGAATGGATTCGACGAGGAATACTTCCTTTACTTCGAAGAAACCGACTTCTGCCTACGAGCCGCTCAGGCGGGATGGATTTGCCTTTATGACCCATCCGTGCAGGTTTGTCATCAAAATCCGTTACAAAATCGATCCACTCCTCCACACATACGTGCCTATACCCGTCATAGTAGAATGCTTTATTTCGAAAAAAACCGGCCTCGATGGGAGGGGAAACTCATGGCATTGGCCATTTGGATCGAGTCGGTTATCCGCGGACTTTTATGCTTGTTGGGAAGAAACAGGGCTTATTCTCAAGCATGGAGCTCCATTCGTTACATGGCCTCCACTTTCATCAACGGCCGCTTCCCTGTGGGAACCACGGTACGCGACCTGGTTGCTCGGACCTACACCAAGGGCTGATTGTCCTCGGCAATTAGGAGTATATTTGCCATCGAATTGCCGAAATGAGAGTCGCACTGGTTCAGGATTGGTTCGTAGTAAACGGAGGGGCCGAAAAGGTGTTCCGTGAATTCGTGAACCTTTATCCCCAAGCTGATGTATTTGCTTTGGTTGATTTCCTGAACGACCGCGACCGTGCCGATATCCTGGACGGGAAACCCGTAAAAACCACCTGGCTTCAAAATCTGCCTAACGCCAAAAAAACCTTCAGGAACTTCCTGGTGCTCTTTCCGCATGCGATTCGCAGCTTGGACTTGTCGTCATATGACCTGATCATCTCCTCATCTTACGCCGTTGCCAAAGGCATCCGCAAAAGAAATGGTCAAACGCACATATGCTATTGCCACTCCCCTATCCGCTATGCGTGGGACTTGCGAGAATCATACCTTTCCAGGTTAGGTCCGTTCAAAAAAACCTTGGCGGGATGGATGCTGGACCATGTTGCCAAATGGGATTTGAAGACCAATGCAACCGTGGATCACTTCATTGCCAACAGCCGGAATGTGGCCGAACGGATTCATCGTACCTATGGCAGGGAATCGACCGTTATTTACCCTCCTGTGGATACAGTGGCTTTTGCACCCGAGCATCATAAAAACGATTATTACTTCACCAGCCTGCGAGTGGTGCCATACAAGCGATTGGATCTGATCGTGGATGCGTTCCGCAAACTGCCCAAACACAAACTTGTTGTGGCAGGCGATGGACCGGCATTGGCAAAAATAAAAGCAAACGCCCCGTCCAATGTCTCATTTGTTGGCTTCGTTGACAAACCAGCACTGGTTGATTACATGCAAAAAGCCAAGGCCTTCATATTGGCAGCCGAGGAGGATTTCGGCATCACGAGTCTAGAGGCACAATCATGTCTCACGCCCGTCATCGCCCTACGAAAAGGCGGTTACCTAGAAACGGTTGTTGATGGCAAAACAGGCGTGTTCTTCAATGAGCAAACGGTGGAATCATTGGTGGATGCGATTCATCGTTTTGAGAAACGCGATGTGCCGTTCGATGCAATGGATTTCGAAAAAAATGTAAAAGGGTTTTCGCCTGACCGGTTCCGGAGTGAAATGCAGCAATTCATCAACTCACATGCCGCGATTTAAGCTAGATCACTTTCCGCTTTATCTTCTGGCCTGCTTCCCGCTGCTGGGCATGAAAATCACCGTATGGGCCATTATCCTTTTTGTGTTGATGGCATTGATCCGTGGACACTACAGCTTGGGGAACAAAGCGGAGATGACCGTATTGGGATTGACTTCTGGCTTATTCCTGTTCATCATCATCCGTTCGCTGATTCCAGCTTCAAATCCCGAATCGCTGTCCTACATCGAGGTTTCCATCAGCTTGATGGTGCTTCCAATGGCATTCCATCTGCAATCCAAACAGCTCAACCAGCAAGTGATTGAAACATCCTGGTGGATCTTCATCTCATCAACCCTCATCAGTTTCACTTATGGCATGGCATACTCCCTTTATCAAGTGAGCCAGATGACCATTGCCAGTCAAGATGCCTTATCATACCACATCCGTACCTTGTTTGAAAATGCAGTCGACTATCACCCCACACATGCTTCGATAGTGCTGGGAATTGCGTTGCTCAAGCTGTTGGACAAGCTAATGAATGGTGAAAAACCGAAATGGCTCCTGGTGGCATTGTTTGTCATCGCCATCGTCATACAAGCTTTATTGGCATCGCGTACACCCATTGCTTGCACCTTGGTGTGCTTGTTGTTGTTGTCATTTCTTAAAACAAGAAGCTTTAAAAAAACCGTTGCGTTGTTCGCGATTTTGGCAGGAGGCGCCGTTATTTCATTCCTTTCCATACCATCCTTTTCGGCACGATTCAAAGAGGTTTCGGTTGAGAACGCCAAGGTCCCAAACAAGAAGTCCGAAGACTCCTTCAACCTACGGACTGGGATTTTCAAATGCGGAACCGGCATTGTAAAGGAACATTGGCTGTGGGGTGTAGGCCCCGGACAGGTCAAATCCGAACTTAATCGATGCTATGACTCGGTGGCCCCTGAAGTTTACCGCGACAAGAACTTCAATACACACAACCAATTCATAGATTACTGGGCCGGTTTGGGATTGGCAGGGCCACTGATGCTTCTTGGAGTGTTCCTGGCTGGAGCAAGTCTGCTGTGGCAGCGGGCCGATTGGCTGGGTGTTTGCATGCTGATCCTTTTCCTGGGAGCCATGCAAACCGAAAACGTGCTTACGCGCCAGAACGGCATTGTCACCTTTTGCTACTTCATCGGTTTGCATATTTTTGCCATGCGTTTACTCAACCGTACCAAATCGGACGCCTCCGGCTCCTAAACCTCCAACTAACTGACACGCTACTCAAAATACATTCGCAGGATCCACATTGTTGTGGAATTTCTGCTGCTTAATGCGGCGTTTGTGTCCATGTTCTATTACAAACATGGCGCCTTCCACCCTCCTTTTGAATCGTTGTTGCTGTATGTGAATGTGGCCTGGATCATTGCAGCAGCAATCACCAAGCCATACGACATCAAAAGGTCGAGCAGTCTTTTCTCTATTCTGATATCCGTATCCTCAGTGCTGTTGATGCACATGCTTCTGGTTTTCGCGTTCTATGTTTTCCAACAGCAATACCGTTATTCGAGGGAGTTGCTGCTGATGTTCTACAGCGGATCCTTCGCAGCCATCATGCTGTACCGCGTGGCATTCCATTTGGCAATACGCCAGTTCCGTAAGAAAGGGTTCAACTACCGGAACATCGTTTTGGTGATGCATGAAGAGGAGGAGGACATGCTATCGCCGTTCATCGGCAAACGACCCGAGTACGGCTACCATGTCAAGCAAGTGATCCGCATCCCTGCATCCGATCGCGATCGCACCAACGACATCATACGTTCAAAATGCGAGGGGCAGGAGATTCATGAGATTTTCTTCCCCATCTCCATGGTCAATTACACCTCACTGGCCAACCTGATCCATTTCGCTGAAGAAAGTCTGATCCGCGTGCGGTTGGTGGCCGACTTCCGTTGGATCAACTTCACTGATCTGGAGATTGAGCGTATTGGCGACCTGCCGGTGATCAAGCTGCACACCACTCCACTTGACAATTGGAACAACCAACTGCTGAAACGAGTATTCGATATCGTATTCTCCATCCTGGTGATTGTTGGACTACTCAGCTGGCTGATGCCCTTGCTTGCCATCGCGGTGAAGTTGGATTCGCGGGGACCCGTGTTCTTCCGACAAAAGCGAACAGGCAGAGACAACAAGTCCTTTTGGTGCTACAAGCTTCGCACCATGTATGTGAACAAGGAAAGTGATGAGAAGCAAGCCACACGGAACGACTCTAGAATCACCAAAGTCGGTTCGTTCCTGAGGAACACCAGCTTGGATGAGTTACCGCAATTCTTTAATGTGCTGTTAGGCGATATGTCGGTGGTGGGTCCGCGACCACACATGCTCAAGCACACCACCGAATTCAGTGCGGAAGTGGATCGTTTCATGGAGCGCCACAAAATCAAGCCAGGCATCACGGGATTGGCTCAGTCTAGGGGGTATAGGGGCGAGACCGACGACTTCGAAAAACTGAAGAATCGGGTGAAACTAGATCTATTCTATGTGAACAACTGGACCTTCCTGTTTGACATCAAGATCATTTACGACACCATCAGGATGATTTTGCGAGGCAGCTGAGTAACATCCATTATTGGTATCTTCGCCACCGATTCCCAAGCTCCACATGAACGTTTTCAAAGACCCCTCGAGTTTTGCCAGGTTGGTGATTGTATTGGGAATAAAAAACCTCAAGCTCAAATACAAGAATTCCATTTTCGGGTTTTTGTGGGGAATGTTCAATCCCATCATCTATCTGGTCATTTTTTCATTCGTTTTCGGCAACATGTTTTCCGAAATTGACCGGTATCCGTTGTATGTGTTGAGCGGGTTGCTGTTCTGGACCCTGTTCACCACCACCAGCATACAGATCATCGAATCCATCACACGAAACACGGGAGTGATCAAAAGCGTCAGCATTCCAGCCATAGCCATGCCGCTGGGCGGGATGTATTCTTCACTGGTGGGATTCTTCCTCATGCTGATACCATTCTCCATCATGATGGCTCTGTTTGGCATGCGACTGGGTTGGGAGGCGCTTATGTTTATTCCGGTTCTGCTCATCTTCTCAATCTTCACCTTTGGCGTGTCATTGGTATTGACCGCCTTCAACGTATATTTCCGTGACGTGCAAATCGCATGGTCATCATTCATGCCGGCCATTTTCTATGCAACACCCATTGCCTACACACCTGAAATCATCCCTGAAAAATACCGCCTGGTGATCGAGCTCAATCCGATACACCATTACGTCTCGGTATTGCGCGAACTGATCTATTACAACCGCATGCCCGACACCTTCCAGCTGCTCCTGATAACGCTGATTGCAGGAGCATCCCTCTGGTTCGGAATGTTCATTTTCAACAAGCTCAAGGGAGGGTTCATATCGCAGTTCTGATGAAGGAAACCGAAAACGACATAGCCATCGAAGCGAGGGACCTGCACGTGAGTTTCATGGTGCAGAAGCAAGGTCTGCGCTCCATCAAGAGTTTCCTTGTATCGATGGGTTTCCAATCCCCTTTTGAGAAGAAGCCGGTTTTAAAGGGTCTCAACCTGAAAGTGAAAAAAGGTGAGTGCTTGGCCGTGATGGGGCGAAACGGTTGCGGAAAAAGCACATTGTTGCGTGCCGTTGCCGGCATCATGACACCGACATCCGGCTACTTGCATGTGGAGGGTCGCGTTGCCCCGCTGATGACCCTGGGAGTGGGCTTCGAAATGGAACTTACGGGAAGGGAAAACATAGAGTTGGTTGGAACGCTCATGGGATTCACCAAAAGCGATTTGGTTGACTCCATGAACAACATCATCCTTTTTTCGGAACTCACGCAGGAGGAACTGGACATGCAGATGAAACGCTATTCATCCGGCATGATTTCACGACTTGCCTTCTCTATTGCTGCTGCAAACACCCCAAACGTGTTGATTGTTGATGAAGCGTTGGCCGTAGGGGATTTGGGTTTCCGGGAAAAATGTGCCGAACGAATCAAGCAGATCAAGAACGAAGGAACCACCATCCTTTACGTATCCCACCACCTGGATGAAATCAAGAACATTTGCACCAGGGCCATTTTCATGGAGAACGGAGTCGTCATTGCAGAGGGCGCCGTGGATGAGATTTGTGATTATTACAGCAAGCACGTAAGGCCCACCATCGTGGAGCTGCACGGCTGATCAAACGAAACTTCCTGAAATCAATCAGCGGAACGCAGTTCTACGATTCGATCCATCAACTTGTTGGCAAGAGTCTGGCGCTGGAAGCGGTACAGCAGCTCACGAGGAACCGATATCGATGGCTTGACTTGGTTTTGTAAAAGCTGCAGCAGCTGGATTTGCAAAGCCATTACATCCTTGCCGAAACACATGCCTGCCTGCGCTTCCATGATCACTTGACCAGGGCTTGATTTTTCATCTACACCCACCGCCCAAATGGATGTGCCTGATGATAGATACTCGAATAGCTTACCGGTAAGGATTCCCTCCACACCTCCGTCGTTATTCTCCAAAAAAAGCAATACGTGGGCATCCCGCTGCATACGCAAGGAGTCTTCCCGGGATACGAACCCTTCAGAAAGCACCCAACGAGACACTCCGTATTTTTCGACCAGGGGTTCCATTACATGGATGTTGCCTCCCACAAATACCACTTCCAAACGATCCAGGCAATCTGCCGCTTGCCCGTCGGCGGCCAGGTTTGATATCGCTTGGAACAGCAGGTCGGGGTACTTCCCCGGATACAGTGAGCCGGTATAAACGATTCGGACCTTGTTGGGCCGACCAGCGAAAATGTTTGCGGCTGGCAACGACTGCAAGTCGGAGGGGTCATAACCATTCTCGATGGTCAACACCTGATTGCGTGACTTCTTTGCCAACACTGCAGCCAACGGATCACTTACGGTGACAACCAAGTCCGCCGTAGCGAGATACCGTCTTTCCAGGATGTGCTCGTACCAACGCGTGACCGCTAGTCCTTTGAAAATATGATCATCGGTCCATAGGTCCCTGAAGTCGGCGACCCAAAAACCTGCAGCACCGTTTTTAATAAGTTGATATGCTGCTGCGTGTGTGGTGTAAGGACCATAGGTGCTTACAACCAAATCCCACTTTTGCCGGCTCATGGCAAAACGCACCACTTGCTTCGACCAATAGGAGCTGAAATCAGGGAATCGACGAAAATGAAATATCCCTTTGCTGATGCGGTATTGATCCAGCTGCTTGAACAGCCATCCAACCATCTGCTTGAGCGCCCCTTTTTTTTGAGGCATCGATTGCACTATGTCGGACTGTTTTCCTTTGTAGGACTTCACTAGCTTGTCCAACACCTTGCCATACCCAAGCTCGACCACCTCAAAACCCTGAGTGCTCATGTGCATGGCTTGGGATGTGTTCCTGGTTTTGGGTGTGGTAACCACGCACACCTCATGGCCGGCCATGGACCAATATTTGGCCCATGAATAAGGTCGATGCGAAGCAATGGAGTTTTGCGGCGGGAAAAACGTGGAAATGATTAGGATTCGCATGATAGTCAGCGACAAAGATATTCAAAAATAGGTGCCAGGGTGGTACAAATCAGCTGAAAAACAAAGCGATGTGATACATCCGGGCGAACTGGTTTTTTGCTAATTTTAGGGTGTTGAAGCTTAGCCCATTTGAGACTGCCATGACCCGCCCAGTAGCCGGATACCATATGCTGATGATCCTTTCAGCCATTGACGGAAAATTCAATGTCAAAGAGGATTTGGTCATTCGTGAGTTCATGGAGCAAATTCCACGTGGCGCCATCAATTACGACGAAGAGCTGGCCATTATCAGCACCATACCCGAAATCGATTATCCGGTTCACTTCAACAATGCCATGAACCAATTTTATATGCAGTCGACTCCCGAGGAGCGTAACCGCTTTTTGGACTTGGCTACGCGATTGGTGGTTGCCGACCGCGAAGTGACGCATATCGAAAACCTTTTCCTCAAAGAGCTTTACTTCGCCTGGGAAGAGGAGACTGAGGAATAACCACAACTTTATCCATACGATGAAAAAATCCATTACACGTCTTGTTATCCTGACGGTTCTGTTGATGTGCCAAGGCAACTTGTTGCTTGCGCAATCTTTTTCCACAGGACACACCGCCATTACATTTACGGATGCATCACGCAACAACCGCAATGTGGCTGCGGAAATCTATTATCCCGCGGATAGCGACGGCGAAAATGTTCCGTTGGCTGTACAAGGTGGAACGTTTCCGGTGGTTGTATTCGGCCATGGCTTTGTAATGGTATGGTCGGCGTATGAAAACGTCTGGACACCATTGACTGAAAACGGATTCATAGCCGTATTCCCTACCACCGAAAGTGGCTTCTCGCCCAATCATACCGAGTTCGGAAAGGACATCGCCTTTTTGGTTTCTGCCTTGCAAGGCGAGGGAACCAATTCCTCATCGCCGTTTTTCGGCCGTGTGGATGTGACATCGGCCGTGATGGGACACAGTATGGGAGGAGGCAGTAGCTTTCTGGCCATGCAATACAACCCGAACATCACTGCAGTGGTGAACCTGGCCGCTGCCGAAACCAATCCATCCGCCATTGCCGCCTGCAGCACCATCACGCAACATGCGTTGGTTATTGCAGGCGCCAACGATTGTGTCACTCCTCCCGCCGCAAACCAGTTGGCCATGTACAATGCGTTGTCTAGTAACTGCAAGGTGTATGTCAGCATCACAGGGGCCAGTCATTGTCAGTTTGCCAACAACAACTTCAATTGCAGTTTTGGCGAATTGACCTGTTCTCCCGCTGCTGCGATTTCTCGAGCCACACAACATTCCATTGTGAATTCATTGGTTGTTCCTTGGCTGAAATTCGAATTGGAGAATGATTGTACCGCGGGGCTTGCGTTTGAACAGCTGGTGACCAACCCATCCGGGTTCACCGCTCAAAAAAACTGTTACTTCTGCACCGTGAGTGGCGGATTGGAGACAAATCCGTTTCAAGAGCTTACTGTCTTTCCAGCCATCAGCAATGGCGTCTTTCAAATCAGGAACATCTCGATCGACCGCGTAATCATCACGGCTGCTTCCATTGATGGACGTAACATAGCCATTTCGAAAAAAATGCTTGGAGATTCAGAAGCATCCATCGAGCTGACAGACGCAGCGCCGGGAATCTACTTCCTTCGTTTCAGTGACACCAACGGTTACAGTGCCGTCAGGAAAGTCATTGTAGGCAGGTAACACATCACGACTGCCAGGTGCGGCGCAATGCATCATAGGCGGAGCTTAGCTTCACCCCGATCTCCTCCTTCTTTTGTCCCAAATCCGTTTTCACCGAAGAAACGATTTGATCAAACTCCTGTTTGAAGCGATCGTGTTTCTCCTGCATCACATCTCGTGCTTCGAGCCGCCCCAACTCATAACGGATGCGGAGTATGTCAAGCTTGAGCCGGAACTTTTCAAGTTCGTTCTGGATTCGCAATCGTGTTTCAGGCGATAGTCCCAATCCCTCGTTCTTGAGCCAGTGATCGAATTCCACCATGGTGCGACGCATCTCCTCTTTACGCTCCTCATAAACCTTTCCTGCCTCTGCTTTCCCCAAGGCCACTTGGTAACGGATGCGCTCCATGTAATCCTCAACTTTTTTTGAGAGGTCGGAGCCCTCATTCCGCAATTCCTTATTGAGTGCCTGCAGGTTGTGGTTCATATCTTTGGTCATCTCATACAAAACATCTGCGGCATCCATGCGACCCAAAGCGGCTTTTACCCTTAATGTATCGATTTCCTCCTGTGCCTTTTGAATGAAAGAAGTGAGTTTTTGTTTGATTTTAATGGTTTCCATTTTAAAATATTTGGTTCAAAAATATGCGCCCCTGTTTTCGTGAGGTATGATATTCATCATGTACGGACGGAATTAGCCCTAATAGGCACCCAATTCCTATCTTCGTAGTCCGATGGGATTTCTGAACCGACTGCTTTACTATCTGGTCATCAAGCCGATTTCATTGATGCCCTCCTTTCTGCTGTACCTATTATCGGATTTCATTTTCCTGCTGTTTTATTACCTGATTGGTTACCGTAAAAAAGTGGTTTACGACAATATCCGCCGTTCCTTTCCGCAAAATTCAGAACAGGAAAACCGGAACATCATGCGTCGCTTTTACAGGCACTTTTGCGACCTTTTGGTGGAGAGCTTGATGATCTTCAGCATCAGCTCCGATGTGGCAACCAGGCGGATGCGGTTCCGTAATCCAGAGCTACTGGACAAACACTTCCAAGAAGGCAAGACGGTCATCATTGCCGGTGGACATTACAACAATTGGGAGTTGTTCGCTGTTGCGGTCGACCAGTCGTTGAAGCATCATACCATTGCACTTTACAAACCATTGAAGAATCTGTTTTGGGATGAGAAGATGCGTGTTTCGAGAGGCAAGTTCGGCTTGGAGATGGTTTCCATCAAAAAGGTGAAGGATCTGTTCCATCGTTTGGACCCTGCGAATCCTTCAGCTGTTGTGTTCGGAACAGACCAGTCGCCATCCAATCCCGACCGCGCCTTCTGGACACGATTCCTGGATCAGGATACGGCGGTGCTGTTTGGAACGGAAAAGTTCGCCAATGAATTTGATTGTCCGGTTTATTTCTGCACCTTGAACAAACTGAAGCGAGGGTATTACGAGGGGGTTTTTCAATTGGTCACCGACAATCCAAAGGCGCTGCCTTACGGCAAGTTGACGGAGTTGCACACGGCCATGTTGGAAGCCGACATCCGCCAGCATCCGGAGTTTTGGCTATGGAGCCACAAGCGGTGGAAGCACAAGAAGCAAAGCTGAGCAGAATGTTTTTTGAAGCTACAATGTGAACCGGAGGTGCGCACCAGTTTGGATATTGCGAGCATAAAATCCATTTCTCTCCAAAATCACCTTACCGGAAACTCCAATGGCAAATCGCCTCATTGGAATGCTCAGCACCATGTTTGCAAACGTGTAGTAGGAGGGAAGCTCTGCAAAGACCGACGATCGGCCACGATGACCATATCCGAGCATGACACCTACCCACCCGCGATGGATGAATCCAAGTCCATATTCCATTTGAGTAGCATATTTTTCGCCGTATTCCCATTTATCAAACAAAGCCGAGTCAGATGAGGTGAACAGAGCTGTTGAGCCGTAGATTCCAAAAACCGATTTCTGTCTCTTGATGCCGAACTTTATTCCTAAAATACCCTCTACGGACCCGTAAAACCGACTATCTTGCAATGAATCAAAAGCAACCTCAGTTTTATTGTGAATGTAGTTTCCGGATACTCCCAAGACAAATGCGGCCTTGGTGCGATCTGACCTTTTTGCACTCGTGTTGTTTGAATTGGTTTGACTGCCGGAATTCTTAACCTGCTTCGTTTTTTGGGGACTGACATTGACCGGTTCCGATATGCTACTTGGTTCGGGCTCTTCACCAAACCAAACAACTGCATACCCTTTGAATATTCCAACACCCATGGCCCTCCAAGGTTTTGATGACCATTTGCCTTGGCTGATGATAACGGCGTTATGTGACGAACTCTGTTTCCATAATTCCAATGCAGTTGTGGCATCCATCTCCCCGGTGGTCATGCTTGCAATCTCATAACCATAACCGGGATAAGAAGTAAGCTCCTTGGGTTTGTTCCACATGCACTTTGCCTCTCGGTGGTCTGAAGTGTAACAGCACGAACTCCACTTATCGGAGGATGACCAACTATGAAGATTGCAATTTCCGGTATTCGGCTGGTTAAAATAC
>JBEAXM010000030.1:0-3675 GCA_041159805.1 Bacteroidota bacterium | reverse complement strand
TGAATTGTTTCAATGGTTCCGATGGCAGCATTGACTTGAGCGTGAGCGGAGGTACTCAACCCTACACGTATGCTTGGAGCAATGGATCCATCAACGAAGACCTTTCAAACTTGGCAGCTGGTACTTATACAGTCAATATCATTGATGCCAATGGTTGTCAGGATAGCGTTTCTGTTGTTGTGTCACAGCCATTGGACTCCCTTTCTTCCAACGCTTCCGTAACTCAACAAGTGAGCTGCTTTGGAGGCAATGATGGTTCAATCGATCTTACCATAAACGGTGGAACCGCCCCATATGGTGTTGCTTGGAGTAATGGAGCCATAACTCAAGATATTTCAGGTTTGGCCGCCGGTACCTATACGGTCGATATCACCGATGCAAACGGATGCACCACTTCGCAAACTGTTGTAGTCCAAGAGCCAGCACAACCTTTGAGTCTACAGCAAAACACATCGGTGCAGGTTTCGTGCTTTGGTGGAAACGACGGCTCCATAGACATCACTGCATTTGGCGGAACAGTGCCCTATGATTTCCAATGGAGCAATGGTGAAATAACCGAAGACGTTGCTGGTTTGTCGGCAGGAAGCTATACGGTTACAATCACCGATGCCAATGGATGCACCCTGAATCAGTCATTTGTGATAAACCAACCAACCACTCCATTGGCTGTTTCGGGAACCACTCTTGTAGGGGATTGCATCAACAATATCGGTGGCGACATCAATTTGATTGTTGGGGGTGGAACCGCTCCATACTCATACAATTGGAGCAATGGGGCAACCACCCAGAACCTGAACAACCTTCCTTCCGCCTCGTATATGGTTACCGTTACCGATGCCAATGGTTGCATAGATTCAGCCAACTTTGTAATCGCCAACAACTCGTTCATATATGTTCAAATCACCGATCCTGAAATCTGTGTCGGCGATTCCGCTTTACTCGAGGTGTCTGTCAATGTACCATCCACCTACCAATGGTATTATAATAATACGCCGATACTTGGAGCTATAAATGATTTCTACTTCGCAGCCGTGCAAGGTTTTTATAAGTGCGAGGTTAATTCGGTTTGTGGCATCATCATGTCTGATTCAGTTGAGGTCGCTGTAAGGTCAGTAGTGGGCGCAACCATCAGCAGCAACCAGATCATTTGTCCTCCTGACGGTGTTGAATTGGTTGCATCCGGCGGAGTTTCCTATCAATGGTCACCATCAACGTATCTGTCCGATCCCAATGCATCCAATCCGTTTGCTAATCCTCGCGAAACAACCACTTATTCTGTTCTGGTAACAGACGATTTCGGCTGCACCATAACCATGAGCGTGGATGTCACTGTGATTTGTGATACGCTTTTAATTCCGAACGGGTTCTCTCCGAATGGTGATGGAGTGAATGATGGCTATGAAATCGAGGGAATCGAAAACTTCCCCGGAAACATCCTTTACATCTACAACCGTTGGGGTAACTTGATATACAAGGCCAAGGATTACCAAAACAACTGGACCGGTGAATGTAATGTCTCGGGTGTCAATTATGGACAGAAGGTGCCTGCCGGAACCTATTATTATATCCTTGACCTGAATGACGGTCAAAAGCCCAGGAATGGATTTTTGATACTGAGAAAATAAGGCTCATGGCGAAAAAATATTTAAACAAAAACAAGATGTCAGGGAAAAACATTTTCAAGCTGGTTCTCATTTCGATGGCACTGATCCCATCGATCTCCAATGCTCAGTTCGAACCACAGTTCACCCAGTATATGTTCAACGAGATGTTCATCAATCCGGCATATGCGGGTAGCAGGGAGCAGATTTCATCCACATTGGTTTATAGGAATCAATGGGTAGGTATTGATGGAGCGCCAAAGACCCAGACGGCTAGTATCAACGGTCCGATGCTGAATAAAAAGCTTGGATTGGGATTGACCGTTATGAACGAATCAATTGGTGTTACCAAGCAGTTTGCTGTTTACGGAAACTATGCGTACCGTATGCAAGTGGGTGAAGGTGCTTTGGCAATGGGTATTCAGGGCGGATTCATCAACCATCAAGAGAACCTTTCCGAGGTCATTACCAATGAGGAAAACGACAGCGAATTCCTTTTCAATACACCTAAGGTGATACTGCCCAACGCGGGATTCGGTGTGTATTACAACACAGATCGTTTTTACGCTGGATTATCCATTCCAAGGACACTGCGAAACAAGGTTTCAGGAAACGGAACGGGTGATGTGATTACGGACTTTGATTTTTCCACTTGGCACTACTATCTCGCTGCAGGTTATGTTTTTCCAGTGTCTGATCATATAAAGTTGAAACCAACTGTGATGCTCAAAGCCGTTGAAGCGGCCCCATTGATTGGTGATATCACACTGAACGCCTTGTTTAAGGATGTGTTTTGGCTTGGCGCTGCAGTGCGAACAAAGGATTCCTTTGCAGGAATGCTCACCATACAGGCAACACCAAACCTACGCATAGGATACTCCTATGATTACACCACCACGGATCTGAACAATTATAATAGTGGCACCCACGAGATCAATGTGGGTTATGACTTCTCGCTTGAGAAAAAGCGAATTGTTACACCAAGGTATTTCTGATTCCTAGACAATATCCATGAAATAAAAAAAACCCGGAGGAACTCCTCCGGGTTTTTTATTTGAGGTTACAGAATTACATCATTCCATCCATTCCACCCATTCCACCTGGCATGGCAGGTGCTTTGTCTTCTTTGATTTCAGAGAGAACGCACTCGGTAGTCAACAACATTCCAGCAATGGAAGCTGCGTTTTCCAAGGCAACACGGGCAACCTTGGTAGGATCAATCACACCTGCAGCGAAAAGTTTTTCAAACTTCTCAGCACGGGCATTGTATCCGAAGTCGTCTTTTCCTTCACGAACTTTTTGAACAATGATGGAACCTTCTCCACCGGCATTTGCTACAATCTGGCGAAGAGGTTCTTCAAGGGCTCTGCGAATGATGGCAATTCCTGTTGTTTCATCATCATTGGCACCTGTCAATTTATCCAAGGATGCAATGGCACGGATGAATGCAACACCTCCGCCGGGGATAATGCCCTCTTCAACAGCGGCTCTTGTAGCATGTAATGCATCATCAACGCGGTCTTTTTTCTCTTTCATTTCCACTTCAGTGGCAGCACCAACATATAGCACCGCAACACCACCCGCCAACTTAGCCAAGCGCTCCTGAAGCTTCTCGCGATCGTAGTCGGAGGTTGTGGTTTCAATCTGCGCTTTGATTTGTGCTACGCGACCGTTGATTTCTGATTTCTTTCCAGCACCACCGACAACAGTTGTATTGTCCTTGTCGATGCTGATTTTTTCAGCTTTGCCAAGTTTGCTCAGGTCGGCATCCTCCAATTTGAATCCGAGCTCTTCGGAGATCACTTGTCCGCCGGTCAAGATGGCGATATCCTCCATCATGGCTTTGCGACGATCACCGAATCCAGGTGCTTTTACAGCAGCGATTTTCAGTGATCCACGGATCTTATTCACAACCAACGTTGCAAGGGCTTCACCATCCACGTCTTCGGCAATGATCAACAAGGGACGTCCGGTTTGTACGACTTTTTCCAATACGGGAAGAAGCTCTTTCATGTTCGAAATCTTCTTGTCATAAAGGAGTATGTATGGGTTCTCCAATACAGCTTCCATCTTG
>JBEAXM010000029.1:0-4221 GCA_041159805.1 Bacteroidota bacterium | reverse complement strand
TTTTTCTCTGTGTGAAAGCGGAGGCCAATGAAGTTAGCATGGTTATTCCTGCCGATGGACCGTCTTTTGGGGTGGCTCCCTCGGGTACATGGATGTGGATGTCCCAATGATCGAAAACTTCAGGTCTTAAGCCAAGTGTATCACCATGGGCTTTCAAGTAAGCCAAGGCAATGGAGGCGGATTCTTTCATCACCTCTCCCAGGTTTCCTGTTAAAGTCAGTTTTCCTTTGCCTTTGCTTAGTGATGTTTCGATAAATAATATGTCCCCACCAACCGGTGTCCATGCCAAACCTGTAACCACTCCGGCCACTCCGCTGTCGAGTGATTTTTCCTTTTGGAAAATCGGTGCCCCTAGTATTTTTCGTAATCGCACATCCGTGATTTTCGGGTCATACTTTTCGTTCAAGGCAACCGACTTTGCAGTGGATCGAATCACGGAAGCTATCTGTTTTTCCAATGTCCTGACCCCCGATTCTGCGGTATAGTCCTCAATGATCTTCTCAAGGATTTTTTCACTTAAAACCACTTCGCCCTTTTTCAATCCGTGTGCCTCAAGCTGTTTAGGAATCAAGTGCTTTACAGCGATTTGAATTTTCTCCTCCACCGTATACCCATTGATCTCAATGATTTCCATCCGGTCACGCAACGCAGGTTGGATAGAGCTAAGGGAATTTGCAGTTGCGATGAAAAGCACTTTTGACAAGTCGTATTCGATTTCAACGTAGTTGTCGTAAAAGGCAGTGTTTTGTTCCGGATCTAGAACCTCTAGTAAAGCCGATGATGGATCACCATGGAAATCCGATGATAGCTTGTCTACCTCATCCAAAACGAAAACCGGGTTGGATGATTTCGCCTTTTTCAGATTCTGCATGATACGCCCCGGCATGGCGCCGATATACGTTTTACGATGACCTCTGATTTCCGCTTCGTCGCGCAAGCCGCCTAATGACATCCTCACGTATTTTCGTCCGAGTGCCTTGGCAACTGATTTGCCCAATGATGTTTTTCCGACACCGGGAGGTCCATAAAGGCACATGATGGGTGACTTCATGTTGCCCTTCAGCTTCAATACTGCAAGGTATTCGAGTATTCTATTCTTGACCTTTTCCAAGCCATAGTGATCCGCATCCAATACTTTCTGGGCGCGTTTCAAATCAAAGTTGTCTTTGGTTGTTTCTTCCCAAGGTAACTCCAGCAGGAGTTCAAGGTAGTTGAGTGTAACCGAGTACTCAGCTGCAGCTGGATTGATTCGTTGCAGTCTTTCAATTTCCTTGTTGAATACTTCTGAGACCTCTTTTGACCATTTTTTCTGAAGGGCTTTGTCCTTCAAGTCGTTTATCTCCTGGTCATGCGCGGAGCCGCCAAGTTCCTCCTGAATGGTTTTGAGTTGCTGATTGAGGAAGTATTCCCTCTGCTGCTTATCAATGTCCACTTTCACCTTGGACTGGATCTGGTTCTTGAGCTCAAGCATTTGAAGCTCTTTGGTCAGATACTCGAGTACGCGTGTTGCTCGCTCTTTCATATCTACCATCTCTAAAAGCTGTTGCTTGGTCGCAACATCCGCATTCATGTTGGAGGAGATGAAATTGATTAAGAAAGACGGGCTTTCAATGTTCTTTATGGCAAAAGTGGCCTCCGTTGGTATGTTTGGCGACTGTGTGATGATCTGCAATGACAAGTCACGCAATGAGTCAATCAATGCTACAAACTCTTTCTCTTTGGTGGAATGCTTCTTATCGCTTAGAGGTGTGATTCTGGCCTTCAGGTAGGGCTCCTGTTCAATTATTTCATCAACTTGGAATCGACGCTTCCCTTGTATGATCACTGTTGTGTTCCCGTCGGGCATTCGAAGCATCTTTATGATATGTGCAACGGTGCCTATGGGATGCAAATCATCTGCGTGGGGATCTTCTACACTACTGTCTTTTTGAGCTACCACTCCAATGATTTTGTCGGCTTTGTAGGCGTCCTTTATCAAATGGATGGAGCGGTCTCTACCTACAGTGATCGGAATTACAACTCCTGGGAATAGCACGGTGTTACGCAGAGGTAAGATGGCAAGAGTGTCTGGAACATTCTCAGCATTCATGTTTTCTTCGTCTTCCGAAGAAAGCAATGGTATCAAATCCGGTTCATCGTCGGATATGCCGCCGATATTGAACAATGGATTGTTATTTGGATGATCGAACATTTAGTGGTTTTTAGATTGTCAGAATGTCAGTACATCTGGTTGAAGTTCCGACATCTTTTTTAAGGTCAATATTTGTGCCACGTAGTCTGCATGGCAACATAAGACTAGAAACTATTGATAGTCAGTTGAATCAATTGTAACCAAAAGTAATGAAGTCATGATCCTTTTGTCAGTTCATGAACCTTGATGAGCAGTTTTTCCTCGACGTGGTCAAATTCAACTCCTCTTCGGGCGAATACCTCCTTAGCCAATGTAACGGCTTTTTCAATCTGGAAATCGTCGCTGTTTTCAAAGCCGCCCCATTTGAAAGAGGGTATGTATTTGGGAGGAAAACCGGATCCGAATATGTTTGATGACACACCAATAACGGTTCCGGTGTTGAACATTGTATTGATTGCACATTTTGAGTGATCTCCCATGAATATGCCGCAAAACCGTAATCCGGTTCGAGTCATTTCGCCCTTTTCAATGTCGAATACACTCACTTCGGAGTAGTTGTTTTTGAGGTTCGAGTTATTCGTGTCAGCACCCATATTGCACCATTCACCTATAACCGAGTTTCCAATGAATCCGTCGTGCGCCTTGTTGCTGTATCCCATGAATACGGAGTTGCTGATTTCTCCTCCGATTTTGCATTGCGGACCTATGACGGTTGGTCCATAGATTTTGGCGCCCATTTTCAGCGAAGCACATTCTCCAAGTGAAAATGGCCCTCTGATCATGCTTCCCTCCATCACTTCAGAATCTTTTCCGATATAAACTGGACCTTGTTCGGTGTTGATGATGCTGCATTCAACTTTGGCACCTGACTCAATGAATAATCGTCCACCTCCTAAAACCTTGTTTGTGCTGGACACTTGTTGTCCTTTTCGATCTTTGGTAATAATCTCAAAATGTTCCTTGATCATGTCACCGCATAACGAAAATATATCCCATGGTTTTGATATCAATCTGACAGCCCCTTTGAATTCAATGTCGCGGAATCTTCCGTAGGGAGAACGCGGGTCGGGCCACCCTTCGGCATATGCAGCCAATGGCACTCCGTTTTTTACTAGTCTTTGGCCGAGCATGAGCTCCCGGCTAGCATTCACAAGCTCGATGGTGGGGATCACCGCGCCGTTCAAGAAAAGGTTCTCCGCAGCCTTCCAACAGGGAAACTTGCCGTTCAGATACTCTTCCGTGAGGAATGAAACCGGTTGCTCCAAAAGGAGTTCCCAATGCTCCCGGATGGTCAGGATTCCAACCCGTATTTCAGAAACAGGCCTTGTGTATGTAAATGGCAGCAGGCTTTTTCTGTTGAAATCGAATAGAACGGCGTTTATCATAAATGTAGTCGACTGCTACGGGTTTGCTATTCCAAAGATAGGGTAAAAAAAAAGTCCCTATAAGGGACTTTGAATTCGTGAATTCCGGTAATTATTCGGTTGGCTTACCAGACTTTTCAGCATGCTTCTTATAGCGGCTTCTGAACTTATCCACACGGCCTGCAGTGTCAACCAATTTCATCTTACCAGTGTAAAACGGGTGCGACATGTGGGAGATCTCAAGCTTCACCAATGGGTATTCTTTACCGTCTTCCCATACAATGGTGTCCTTTGTGTCAATGGTTGACCGGGTCATGAAGGCATAATCGCAAGAGATATCTTTGAAAACTACAAGTCTGTAATTTTTTGGGTGCAGGTCTTTTTTCATTTCCTTAAAGCATTATTAATTAGGGAGCGCAAAGATAATAACTTGTAACAAAATTGGCAATAAGTTTCAGATGTTAGTTTAGGTGTATGTGTTTGTATTTAAATACTTGAAAATCAATTATTAATATAGGGTAAGACTAAAAGCCCATTTAGTTTCGTTCTTATATCTTTGTCGTGAATATATCGATAAATGAGAAATTTAACCTGGTGTCTGCTTTTTGTAACTATTTGCTTGTCAACTTATTCTTGCAGGAAAGATGAGATCCTAACCGACCCCTCTGCCAAGCTTGATTTCTCAGTGGATACCATCATGTTCGATACGGTATTCACCACTATTGG
>JBEAXM010000306.1:0-6607 GCA_041159805.1 Bacteroidota bacterium | reverse complement strand
AGGCAAGTGCCATTTCCCTGACAGCAATACAGCTGTCTGCTTCATGAAAGCTACGAATACCGAAGTTGCTCTCCAGGAAGAACTTCAATCCACGTCTTATAATAACGTGGTCATCTACAACTAGTAGTTTTACCGATTCAGGAGCTATTTGCATTTGGTTATCAAGACTGGCCCTGGTTCGGACCATGGTTTCTGGTGTTTTCATGGTTACCGAATTTAATGAATTGGTCAAAAATAGTCAAATAATTCTCCTAAAAGTGCTAAAAATAGGTGTTTAGACAAATTATTACAAATTCGTCCTTACGTTCTTTTATTGAATTTAAAAATCAGAAAATCAATCATATAGCATCTTTTCGAAAATCCTATACCTTTTGGTCAGCTGTGCTCCCAGGCGTTCCATTTCTGCGCGCATCAAATGGTTTTCTTCCAATACAAGATGGCTGTCTAATGTTTTGAATCCTGAGACGCTTGCCTCATTGATTAATGACATTGCCAATAATGAAGTAAGTCCCATTTTCTGATATTTGGGTTCAATTGCCCCAAGTAATAGGTCCAGTTTTTTGGAGGTTTGATAGGCCTTGAGTAAATGGATGAATCCGGTCGGCCAAAGGTGACCGTTTGCCTTTTTAAACCCGTTCGCAATATTCGGCATCGCTATCACAAATGCTACGGGCTTTTGGTTTTTCATTATCATTTTTACAAAGCGGGGATTGATGAATCCCAGATACTCCTTGGCCATTGACTCGATTTCCTGTTCATCCATGGGAACAAAACCGAATATATGGTCATATCCACTGTTTAACAATTCCATCATTGGCTTCAGATAAGAGCGGATTTGGCTTCTGGAGTCAAACTCAATCAGCTCGAAACCACCTTTCAATTTTATCCTATTGGCCACGCGTTCATAAATTCCCGGCAAATGATTGTTGATGTTCCATACATAGCTGACACAATCCTTGAACTTGAAATACCCCAATTTTTCAATGGATGTTGCTATGTACGGTGGACTGGTGGCCGAAGCAACCACAGAACTGGATGAATGCCCCGCTATTTGGATTCCTTGAGGATCTTTATCTGAGAAACCAAATGGCCCTATTATTCTGTCCATTTCTTTAGCACGACCCCATTCCTCAACGGATTGTAAAAGCCGGCTTGCAACATCAAATTCATCAATGCAGTCAAGCTGGAAAAACCGCACGTCCTTCAGTTCATGCACGGCATTGTATTCATGATGGATGATTCCCATGATTCTACCCACCGGCGAGCCGTCCTTGTAAGCTAGAAGCCGGATGGTATCGCATGTGCCAAGCGAAAGGTTGAAGTTGGGGTTGTGAAAACGCCGCTCATCACGGAGCAACGGGGGGATATGATACTTGTATCCCCTGTAAATCTCAAATGGCAGTCGTATGTAGGTTTCGGATTCTCTTTGATTCCGAACAATGGTGACCTCAATCGACATCTAAAAATGTCAGAATTTCATATGTTCGAGTTTGCGTGCATCAACCACGCGAACCTGTCCGGCTTTCAACTCCACCAATCCCTCTTCTTTAAAGTCGGATAGCGTACGGATGAGCGATTCGGTTGCTGTACCAACGATATTGGATAGGTCTTCGCGAGAAATCTGAATGTTTGGATTGTCCTTGTGGCGTTGGTGAAGCATGAGTAATGCTTCTGCAACCCTCCTTCGAACCGAGTTGTAGGCAAGACTCAGCATCCGCTCCTCCTTCTCAACCAAGTTGTTTGAAATCATCTTGATGAAACGGTTTGCCACCTCACGATTGGAGTAAATCAGCGAAATGAAATCATTCTTTTGAATGGCGAAGATCTCGCTATCATCCAATGCGGCAGCCGACTCATTGAAGTTGCCCCCTTCGAGCATGGGTAGGTAACCGATGAAATCACCCGTTTCGTGTATGCCTGTGATGAATTCCTTTCCATCCTCGTTCGTCTTGAAGGTTTTCACGCGCCCATTACCTATGAAGTAAATTGCATTGGGTAGGTTACCCTCTTGGAATATGACTTCCTTCTTATGGTATGTCTTGGCTTTACGATCGCCGGTAAGTTTGATCAATTCATCCAGTGATTCGGCAGTGTTGAAAAACTCGTTGATTCCTTCCACACTTCGGTCGTATTCCTTGCGCAATGTTTCGGATTTACGCAAACGCGTTTCAACGGCATTCAATAATTCAGAGTCGCTGAATGGCTTTGTGATGTAGTCGTCGGCACCCAAACTCATGCCCTTGCGAAAGTCCTCCTTTTCCGCTTTTGCGGTCAAGAAGATGAAAGGAACACTTGCGGTTTTCGGGTTTTTTCCAAGTACATGCAAGGTGCCGTATCCATCCAGCTCCGGCATCATAACATCACAAATAATCAAGTCGGGTGTGGAGCGTAGTGCCGAATCGACGCCGATTTTTCCGTTTTCAGCGGCAATAACCTTGTATCCCGCAAGTTCAAGAATCTCAGAGGTGTTTTCCCTCATGTCAAGATTGTCCTCAATCAAAAGAATAGTTTTCATCTCATTGGTCAGTTTGAAGGTAAATGTAGAAAAAATTCTCCATTCTTATCGGCTCTTTTTGAACGGATGCATTGTTAAAATGCCTTGAGCGATTTTGGTAGCTGAACAGTGAAGGTTGTGCCGAGGTTGTCTTTGCTTTCGAATGAAATGGAACCTTGCATGAGTTCAACATATTTTTTCACAATATTCAATCCCAATCCGGTTCCTTGTATATTGATGGCGTTATTGGCTCTGAAAAAGCGGTCAAAAACATGCTGATGCTCTGACTCCGGGATGCCAATACCTTGGTCGGTGACCTTGATGATCAGATTGATATCATCAATTACTGTTTGTATGCTGATGCGTGTAGACTCATTTGAGTATTTGATTGCATTACTCAGTAAATTGATGCAGATGTTTCTAGTGAGGTTCTTGTCCAAGACAACCATGTTTTCCTCACCAAAATGAGAATAATGTATGGTCTGCCCCTTTTTGGTCAACTCGCGCAGCTCACTGGTGATATCCTGAGCGAACGACTCAATGTTGAATTCGGTGGGGTGGCATTGAACCTTGCCCTCTTCCAATTTCCCTAGGGATAGGAAGTCGTTCAGGATGGTAGTAAGATTGTTGACTGATGATTTGATTCTTTCAACATGTTTGATTCGTTGTTCTTGCTGATCCTCCTCATGGTATTTCGCAATCAGTGATGCGGATGACAGGATCGTACTCAATGGGGTTCGAAACTCATGTGATGCCATGGTGACGAACCGTGACTTCAGTTCGCCCAACTCCTTTTCCTTAGCCAAGGAGGCGCGCAATTCTTCACGGTTTTTTTGCAACAACTCCTCCGCTTGCCGTCTTTCCCTGACCTCAGTGGCCAGCTCCACGTTTGTCAGCTCCATTTTTGATAATAGGTCGGCAAGCTCTCGTGTCCTTTTTTCCACCCTTGCCTCCAGTTCGGAGTTGAGTTTTAAAATTTCCTCGGAGTTGGCTTTCAGCTCGAGGTTGGCCTTTTCGATAAGTCGTTCCTGTTGCCGCTTTTCCGTGACGTCCTCTCCTGAAAACAACAGGGTGTGGGGTTTGCCATCGCTATCGCGGATGATGACAAAGCTTCCTGCAATCAGTTTACGCTCTCCCGTAGCGGTCACAATCTGACTTTCCTGGTAAGTCGAATAGTCCTGGTCGGGAGGAGACTCTTTTATTCGGATGAATGTAGCCCGATCCTCTTCTCTTGTTTCGTCCGGCTTGAAGATGTCGAACCAGTTTTTCCCAATGATCGTACTCTCCGGTAGGCCAAGGATCTTACAACCCTGCTGATTTATCAAGGTCACCCTCTGATCCATGGAAATAGTGGCAAACATAACGGGTGCGATTTCCAAGTACATCTGGGCAAGGTCCTTCTCCTTTCTGATTTGATCCAGGAATGCGGCTCTTTCAGACACATCGATGATGAAGGCGATAACGAACGAATTCTTGTCGATGTTGAAAGTGCTCAAGCTGATCTCAACGGGAAACTCACCCCCATCCTTTCGTTTTGCAAACAACTGCATGCCTTGACCCATCGGCCTCGAGTGAGGGTTTTTGACAAAATGTTCACGGTGGCGGACATGCATGTTTCCGAAACGATCTGGTATCAGCAATTCGATTTTCTGTCCAATCAACTCTCCTTTCTGATATCCGAATTTTTTTTCCGCTGTAGGGTTGATCATTACTATCGCACCACTTTTATCGGCGATGACAATTCCCTCTGTGGAATAGTCGAAAAGCGCCTTCAAGCGTTCGCGCTCCTTGTGCAGTCGTTCAACAGATCTTCTATAGATGATGATGGCAAACCATGCCGACCATATACCCGCCAAGGTGATCAACTGGTTCATTAAAATGAATGGCTTTACGCCCTCCACAACTCCCAAACCAATGGTGAATGCGGAGCAAAAAACAGAGGTCAAGGTGGTGAAGCGTGCATTCGGATGGAAAAATGAAAATGTCACCGGAGCGATGAACAACATAGACCATACGACCTCATTTTGAAAACACAAATCCACAAAGCCGATGGCAAGGATCAGCGCTATGGTTATGGCTGCTGTTTTTTTTCCTGTGCCGGAGTGATTTTCCATCAGGTAAATCTAATCAAAGAGCTTTAATGGTCGACATCGTTACCTCAAATCCAGACTTCTGTTCCTTCGGTGCAGTTTTTGCACATTTCGATGGTGCTACGATTTGCTAATAAATTGGTTCTGAATGATTCGTAGTCAGCACCTCGCCATATTTTTGAAAATTGCACTTTTGAGATGTTGCCCATGCTGTGATGAGCGTCCTTGTCGAAACAGCATGGAACCACCTTTCCGTCCCACGTTATTACGGCCGAGTGCCACATGCGCCAACAATCGTCAGTCATTTTGTTCTTCAATTCCCATTTGCCGTTGCTGTTCTTACGGTAGCGGGAATATCGGTCTTGCTTTGGAATCAAATCACTGCCATTTTCAAAATCATAAATCTGCGCAGTTTTAAGCCATACGTCATCCACTTGGTATTGCTTCGCAAGCTGCTTAATCTCTGGAATTTGATGCTCATTTTGTCCAGTAACTAGGAATTGGAACACTACAAACGGGGTGGGGGAGTTTAATTTTTTTCGCCACTGAATGATATTGCGGGTCCCCTCCAGCACCTTTTCGATATTCCCTCCGATGCGGTACGATTCGTAGGTGTCCTGGTCTGCTCCATCCAGTGAAATGATCAGCCGATCCAATCCGGACTCAACAGTTTTACGGGCATTTTCGTCATTCAAATAATGGGCGTTGGTGGATGTGGCCACATAAATTTTTTTCCTTTTCGCATAGCTTACGAACTCGTGGAAGCTGGGGTGTAAGTAGGGTTCACCTTGGAAGTAAAGGATCAGGTAAACCAGATGCTCCGAAAGCTCATCAACAGCCTTATTAAAAACTTCTTGGTTCAGCATGCCGGTTGGCCGGGTAAATGATCGTAAACCGCTGGGGCATTCTGGACACCTCAGGTTGCAAGAAGTGGTTGGTTCAATGGATACTGAAAAGGGTAGTCCGCGGTGCATGTTTCGCCCTGTCAAGCGGGAGGCATGATAGCTTGAGTAGATTTTCAAGATATTTAAAACACGCCTGTAATTCAGGTGCTTGAATATGCGAAGACGGTCTCGAAAAACGGGATTCATGGGCGATTACTCACAAAGATAACCAACTCGTGACATGCGAGCTCAAGGGCTATGATTACCTTTGCACTATGGATACGATCCAACAAGTGGAACAGGAGCTGATCGAGGATTTCGAATTATTTGAAACCTGGGAGGAGAAGTACCACTATATCATTGAGCTGGGTCAAAAACTTCCCTCCTTGGATACTTGTTACAAAACGGATGATTACAAGATCAAGGGTTGCCAAAGTAGCGTTTGGCTCCATGCCAGCACCAAAGATGGCTTGGTGTACTTCAATGCCGACAGTGACTCCACCTTTGTCAAGGGGGAGATTGCCTTACTTATCCGGGTGTTGTCAGGTCGAACGCCTGGTGAAATCCAAAATGCTCAGTTGGGTTTTGTGGATGCAATTGGCCTTCGTCAGCACATGGCTGCAACCCGGGCAAATGGCTTGGCGGCCATGGTCAAACAAATGAAACTTTATGCATTGGGCTTTGCTTCTAGCTCCCAATCCAACTAATGATAAAACGATGGATGAAGTGAAGTCTCTTCAGGATCGTGTGGTGGATGTTCTTAAAACATGCTACGATCCCGAAATACCTGTAAATATTTATGATTTGGGTCTTATTTACGAGGTTCAGGTGAGCGATGGCAACGATATACATGTGCGAATGACCTTGACTTCACCAGCTTGCCCTGTGGCTGAAACGCTCCCACCTGAAGTGGAACAGAAAATCCGTGAGATACCCGATGTCAATAGTGCAAAAGTCGAGATCACCTTTGATCCACCATGGGACAAAAACATGATGAGTGAGGAGGCAAGGTTGGAGTTGGGGATGTGGTAAGGAGTCTTTCATCAATTGATGATTATTACTTACAGCATCAACTAGGGTGGCGATTTGCCTTAAATGTATCAAGAAACATTTTTTATAATAACTTCAATCAATATCAC
>JBEAXM010000282.1:0-3719 GCA_041159805.1 Bacteroidota bacterium | reverse complement strand
ACCCACTTCTCACAACCCACCACTCACAACCCACCACTCACAACCCACCACTCACCACCCACCACCACTTAAACGTTTAATTACTTCTCTAAACTTGCAACTCGATTTTTTCAAATATATTTTCGCCATGGGGCGGGGACGGTAGTCCCCCGGTTTCCAATGTTGTTGGATCAATGACGAACGATGGTGCTTTTCTTGAGTTGAATATTCGGCGATACAGGTGAACATCCGGATGCGCAGGAATTCAATCGTTTATCGGATAAGCAGGTCATATTATATTAATTGTCACTGATTGCTACCTTTGGGCATGCAACCTGAACACTTGGCTCTTGCCATTGCTGCTGGTTTCATGTCAGGTGTGATCAATACTCTGGCGGGAAGCGGCTCTGTTTTCACCTTGCCGGTTTTACTCTTCATGGGGCTTCCGCCTCACATTGCCAACGGGACCAACCGTGTTGGCATTCTTCTGCAGACGTTTGTTGGTAGTGTCATGTTGTACGCCAAGGGTGGGTCGCGTTTAAAAAAGGATATCAAATATATCATCCCTACGGTTTTGGGATCGGCATTTGGTGCGTGGATAGCGGTAGATATTGACAAGGAGTATCTGGAAATGACCATTGCCATTGTGATGTTGGTATTGTTGATGGTTACACTGTCCCGCTACAGCGATATGCTTCGCGAAACGGATGCCCCACTCACAACACTTCGTCAAATAGGTGGTTATCCTCTCCTTTTCATCATCGGAGCATATGGTGGCTTCATCCAGCTTGGGGTTGGAATTTTCACTCTTGCCGCATTGGTTTTGTTTTTGAACATGACACTCAGGCATGCCAATGCTTTGAAGAACATGATGAATTTTTTCCTGACAGTTCCGGCATTCCTGATTTTTGCCTGGAATGGCCAGATTATATGGGAAGTGGGATTGGTGATTGCCGTTGGTCAAGCGGCTGGTGCATTTGTTGCCGCCCGTTATGCATTGCAATCTACAACAGCCCATGTTTGGATCAGGCGGCTGTTGGTGGTGATGATGGTGGCCACTGCCGTTAAATTATTTGGACTGGCCGATTGGATTTCAGGCCTGATATAAGTCCCCAAGCAGGCATTGCTACGCAATCAATACGTCGCTTTCGCGGATGTCGCGTGCCTTTTGATTGTATTTCAAGCGGAATCGGCGACTGAAATATGCCGGGTCTTTGAAACCCACTTTGCGGGCTATTTCTTGCACACTATCGTTGGTTGATCGAAGCAGGAAGTGTGCTTGTTCCAATCTGCGGTTTTCAATGTAATCCTGAAGATTGTTATCGGTGAGAGATTTGAAAAACTGACCGATGTAATCTCGAGAAACAAATGCCAAGTCGGCTATTTTCTGATTGGATAAGTCTCCCGCAAGGTTGTTTTGGATGTATTCAATGATGTTTACAAGACGCTTGTCAAGCAAGTAGTCCAGCTTGGCCACCTGATCACGGTAAATGGGGTTGTCGTATATGTAACGGCAAAGATGTATGATCAGTTGGTCGGTGTATTTGCGGACCATCGCACTTTTTCCCAAGCCATCGTTTGCCTCCTCCAACATGATGTTGTTGATGATTTCCGATAGTTCCTCGTTCGGATCCATAAGGATGCACGGAAGCTGCATGATGCTGAAAAAAGGCACAGCACCATAAACGCTCACTTCAAACGCTAGGATATTGAACACGTGCTCCGACTCCATTAATCCGGTAATAGGATGAATAGGACGCACGTATCGCTCCCGCTGCTCTGGAGTGGTAAATCCCTCAGCACCTATCTTGTCATAGGGTCCTAATCCATGCCTGAAGTTGATAGTGCTCTCGCGGGGGATGAAATAAAAACCACCAGCAGGGATTTGTTTGAATTCGTTGCTTCCAGTATCAACACTGAAATGACCTTTTTTTGCCTGGATGATGATGTCTTTCTCTTCTCGGGTGTTGATAAGCTCTACTGGCCTAATAACCTTCCTCATGTTAGAGAGTACATACTTGATCTCAAGAGACTCTATTATTCGGTTGAAATTCTCTTTGCTCATCTATAGTAACGTTAAGCGTAGATTTGCGGGGCGACAAATGTATTAAAAAACCATTTGTAGAAAAAAGTTTAAACGGAAAAATACAAGTGGTCTTCCATGGTCAATGAGTCAAATGTATTGAAAATCAGCAATATGGAAACATTTCATTTGTTTAACTTTATTTAAATTGTTCAATTGTTGTGGTTTTCATTGAGTGTTTAGGAGCTATAACAGGGGTCGTTGGCATTTGGCTGACCATGCGTCAGCATATTTGGTGTTTTCCTGTTGGATTGCTGAGTGTATCGATTTCCTGTTATGTGTTTTTCAATTCAAAGCTTTACGCAGATGCCTTACAGCAAGTGGCTTTTGCCTCGCTGTTGATATTGGGTTGGTTCAGGTGGTCTGCGATCAGCGTGCAGCAACATCAGGTTAAAACATTGGGTGCGCTTAGCCGTTTGTCATATTCGGTTGCTGCGCTTGCGCTGGGATGGGCTCTTGGCTATGTATTGGATGAACATACTGATGCGCATTATCCTTATGTTGACTCAATACTAACTTCATTTTGTTTTCTTGCCCAATTCTTGATCGCTCAACGAAAAATAGAAAACTGGGTGATTTGGATGGTAACCAATTCAGGTTATGTGGTGTTGTATATTTACAAGGATTTGAATGTGTATGCCGGATTATATGCCATTTATTTCCTTATGGCCATTTGGGGGTATCGTCAATGGAAATCGCTAATGTAACAACATGGGTTACGTTCCTACCATAGCGCTGATCGGGCCCGAATCATCGGGCAAATCCACCTTGGCCCGATACCTGTCAGATAAATTTGGATATGTTGCCATTGACGAGTACGCCCGAGAGTACCTGGTGCGGCTCAACCGGCCATACTCTTTGAATGATGTGCTACACATCTACAACCATCAAACCGAAAAGCAAATTGAATGTCTCAAAGGCAACCCACCCGGAATAGTTGCCGACACCGAAGGCATCAACATCAAAGTCTGGTGTGAAGAGGTTTTTGGAGAAAGTCCGGTTTGGTTGGAGGGCATGATCGAGCTGCATTACTATGATTTGTATCTGCTTACAGCCCCCGATATCCCTTATGTTCCCGATCCGCTCCGCGAAAACCCTGGGCGTGGGGAGTACTTTTTCAATCGCTTCAAGGATGAATTGGACAAGCGAAAACTTCCTTATGTGGTGATTTCAGGTCATTGGGGCGAACGTTGCCAAATGGCCATGGACGCCATCGTTGAAAGAGGATTGGATACCCTCTATTTCCGAACGAAAAAAACTAAAACTAAAAGAAAAATAGTAAGGCAGAAAAAAAAATCTACTTAGTGCCAACGGCCTTTTTCACGGCAACGGCAAATTCACCTATCAGCGTTGGATTTTTTTCGATTGAAGTGCCTATCACAATTAAATCCGCACCGGCCTTGCAGTTCGCTTCGGCTTTCTCAGGGGTACGAATGCCACCACCTACAACGAGCGGCAGGGAAATCGCTTGCGAAACCGCTTGAATCATCTCTTCACTCACGGGCTGTGAGGCGCCGCTACCACCATCGAGAAACATCATCTTCAATCCCAACATCTCACCCGCCATGGCGGTGCATGCGGCAATGGATGGTTTATTGTGGGGTATGGGAAAGGTGTTGCTCATGTACAATGCCGTGGTGTTGGCGCCGCTTTCAAT
>JBEAXM010000268.1:0-2817 GCA_041159805.1 Bacteroidota bacterium | reverse complement strand
TTTTTGAGATTAGCAATTCATTATTGGTTCTAAAAATGTAAACCGTTTTTGTTGATAAAATGTCATCAATAGAAACCCAATGCTGATTTGTCAACATAGTTAAGTTATCTAGTTTATCACTAAATCTTTGAATTTTCGGAAATATGTCAGCAAGAAATGTCTTCATTTATTTAGTATGTCTTTTAAAGTGACGCACAACTCGTTTATACGCGCTACTTTGTTGCGCCTAATATCCCAATTCGGGTGGATTGGCGCTATTTTGTAGCGGGTTATCGTAAAGGTAGAAAATTCCAACATGGTACCCAAATCATGATTTTGATACGGACAAATAAGAGCTTAGTTTGAAATTTGATTTCGAATTTAAAGGTTTTTAAATTTGGCTGCAATTGAATAATGGCTGATGTGCAATTATGGGAATTATATGATTGTTAAATCTTTGTCTATCTTTATTCCATGAATATCGAAGAGCTGCGATCATTTTGTCTTTCCTTACCTCAAACCACCGAAGGTTTTCCATTTGATCAGGACACCTTGGTGTTTAAAGTGGCTGGCAAGATGTTTTGTTTGACCAGTTTACAAGAATCAGACCGCATCAATCTTAAATGCGATGCGGATTTGGCCCTGCAATTGCGCGAACAATACCCCTGCGTGATACCTGGATATCACATGAGCAAGAAAATGTGGAACACCGTTATTCTCGACGGCAGTGTTCCCCGAATGACCATTGAGGAATGGATCAAGCACTCATACAGCCAAGTGGTTTTGGGGCTACCCAAAAAAGTTCAAAAGGAATTGAATCTGATTTAACTTTTATTTTAATTCCTTACCTTTATGTAAACGATTATCCGATGCGCATTTTACTGGCCTCACTTATCACATTAGTGCTGCAGGGTGCAGTTTCAGCTCAAACCTATCACCCTCTTCTTGATTCCACTTCCAATGTTTGGCATTATACGGCCAATTGGTTGCCTCTCAAAACTACTCAGCCCACTGGTGGTCCTTGCGATTACCAAAGCTCTACCCAATACAGCCGATTGGAGACTGTAGGCGACACCACCATTAATGGCACCAGTTATCGCATTATCGACAACTTTGAAATTTGGGCCAACTTCGTCCCATGTCGCTTTGGATACATGCGTGAGGATACCGCATCCCGAAAGGTTTATTTCATGCCAAACGACCTGTCGCCCGAAATGCTGATGTACGATTTTTCACTCAATCAGGGAGATCAAATACAACTCGACTTCACACCTTTTTCGGGTGTGCATCCCGCCGGATTATATTTTGTCGACACCATTTTTTCGGTCAATACCACTGCAGGCAATCGTAACCTTTTTCAGCTTCGTTCGGTGTCATTCCCATGGTCCGATCCCATACAATGGATCGAAGGTGTTGGCTCTCCCTCTGGATTGGCTTATCTGAAAACCAGTACGTCTTTCGGTGGTTTGTTTTTGAACACCGGCTGTAACGATGGTGTTTACAGAGGTGATAGTCATTTGCTTGTGTGTCAGGAGCAGGCCGGCTTAAGAACCTATTTCGACTCTTGCGCCCACAACATGGCTTTCAATAATTTTTGCTTTTTCTATGGCGATTCCTGTTTTTTTTACAACATATGCGGCTCGTTGAATGAAATCGGAGGTGTCACAAATGTTCATGTCTCGCCCAACCCTTTTTTGAATGTATTTCAATTGGAATTCGAATCTATGTCTGATGCTGATGGGGTAATCACCATCAGCGATCTGTTTGGCAAAGAAGTATATAAATCACAAAGAATGGCGGTAAGTACTGGTCGTAACAAGGTTCCTGTCCAGTTGAATGATGGAGCGTCAGGGGTATTGTTGTTGCGATTGGAAACACATTCGGGTGAGTTGTTGCGTACCTTGGTTGTCAGATCAAAGCATTGACCTGTACAAACTTAATAGCCGGTGTTTTGTTTTAGGTTGCACATTCATTATTAATCCATTTTGATATGAGCACCCCCTCGTTAAGTCGGCCACTGCTGTTTTTTTATATTCTTGTTATCTATGTACTCTTACAGTTTTCCTGGTGGGCCTATTTATTGATTGATCTGAACAAGGCCGTTTATGGAAGTCCAAGTGTAATCATGCCTCAAAATGATGCTTCCACCTTTGAACAAAAATGGAAAATGGTGGCAGGCGAAGGCATTGTCTTTTTGGCTATACTTGTTTTCGGTATCTATAAGACGCGACAGGCATTCCAAAAGGAATTCGCATTGGCAAGGCAGCAACGGAATTTCCTGTTATCCATAACCCATGAGTTCAAATCACCTCTTGCTGCCATCAAGCTTGGTCTACAGACCATTCAGAAAAGGAATCTTGATGGTGAACAAATGAGTAGGGTGGTAACCGCCGCCATAAGTGAAACGGATCGTATCAACATGCTTTTGGAAGATACGTTGATGGCTGCCCGCATCGAGTCCAAGAATTTTGAGTTATCATTGGAGGTCGTCGATTTTTCCGATTGCTGTTCATCTGTGATTCAACACAAGCAAACTGAATGGATGGGTAGAAGGCAAATCAACGCAAACATTGCTGATGACATACGCGTCAAGGGCGACCCATTGGCTTTGACTTCCATACTTGTCAACTTGATGGATAATGCGGATAAATACTCGCCCAAGGGTATGCCAATTCATGTGGATCTTGTTCGGGATAACAAGGACTTGCTACTCACGGTCTCGGATTTTGGTTCGGGCATTCCTCCGGCTGAGCGATCCGCTGTATTCCGTAAGTTTTATCGGCTTGGAAACGAAGAAACGCGTAGAACCACCGGAACGGGTCTGGGACTGTATATTGT
>JBEAXM010000236.1:0-6830 GCA_041159805.1 Bacteroidota bacterium | reverse complement strand
AAAATCCGCAGGTATTACTCCATTGCATCCGCGCCAAGCGATCCTAAACAAAGCAATGATTACACTTTTGAGCTATGCATCTCGTTCAAGCCGGGTGGTGCAGGTAGCGCATTGCTGTGGGAACAGGTCCGCGAAGGGAGTCAAATCGAGGTTGATGGTCCATACGGCAAGTTCCTTCTTGGTCAACCAATCAACAATGAGCTGTGCTTCATTGCGACTGGAACAGGAATTGCTCCGCTTCGCAGCATGATCGGTCACATTTTCCAATCGGGATTGCCCCATGGTCCTATCACGCTCATATCGGGCAACCGAACCGAGGCCGACAACCTGTACGCCGCCGAGTTTGAACAGCTTCAAGCGCAGCATCCCGAATTCCGCTTCATACCCACTTTGTCGCGACCTTCGGTGAATTGGAAAGGCGAGCAGGGCTACGTGCATGCGGTGTATCAGGAACTGTTTGCAGACAAGCGACCTGCCACCTTTTACCTGTGTGGATGGCAAAACATGCTCAAGGAAGCCCGTAACACATTGGAAACGATGGGCTACGAAAAAGAGCAGATTCGTTTCGAATCGTACGGTTGAGTCCCCATCCGCGCAAGCGTGAAAACACACGAAAGTTATGAGCAATGGTTAATAACTTAACGGGGTGGATTTTTAGAGTGGCAAAGGGGTAAAAGATATATTTGCAAGACTGAAGAAAACACATGGGATCCGGATCCATAATCGCCTTGATGCTAGCTGCTGTCGCCTTTTCGGGGATGGCGTTGGTGATTTCCAAATTCCTCCTCAAAACCACACCCAACCCGGCCAAGCTGCAACCCTACGAGTGCGGTATCCCTACAATCGGGCCTAGCTGGGTGCAGTTCAGTGTGGGTTACTACCTATTCGCTTTGATATTCCTCATTTTTGATGTGGAATTGATTTTCCTTTTCCCATGGGCCGTGGTAGTTAAAAAACTCGGTTGGGTGGCTTTGGTGGAAGCCGTCATCTTCATCACCATCCTCTTCCTTGGATTCCTTTACGCTCATAAGAAAAAAGCATTGAAATGGATGTAAACCCCGCCAACAACACACCGTTCCCGGGTGAGGTCATCCAAACCCCGAGTGGCGGCATCTTGGTGAGCAAGCTTGACCAGGTGATCAACTGGGCCCGCAGCAACTCGTTATGGCCATTGGTGTTCGGCACATCATGCTGCGCCATTGAAATGATGAGCACTGCATCGGCCAAATACGATTGGTCGCGTTTCGGGTTTGAAGTGGCTCGTGCCACTCCCCGACAGGCGGATGTGATCATCATTGCCGGTACCATAGTGAACAAAATGGCTCCCGTGCTCAAACGGTTATACGACCAGATGGCCGAACCAAAATATGTGATTGCAATGGGTGCCTGTGCCACCAGCGGAGGCCCGTTTTTTTACAACACCTATTCGGTGGTGAAAGGAGCCGACCACATCATCCCCGTGGATGTGTACGTAGCCGGTTGTCCGCCCCGCCCAGAAGCGTTGTTGCATGCGATGATTGCCCTGCAAGAGAAAATCCGATTGGGCATGACCCGTGAGCAGATCCGTATGGAAAAACCTGAAAACACCATTTGATGACTCGCGAGGAACTCCAGGCCAAGATCACTGAGCTCGCTCCCGCAGCTACCGCCCTCGAAGGGGGTGAGTGGTTAAACATGGAGGTTCCTGCAACGGATTGGAGGGCTTTGGCGCATGCATTCAAGCACACGCCTGGACTCGACATGGATTTCCTATTCTGTCTCACTTGCGTGGATTGGAAGACGCACCTCACCATGGTGTACCACCTGACCTCCACCACGCATCGCCATAACCTCGTCATCAAAGCGAAGCTCGATCGCAACGAGCCCGTGATTGATACCGTTTGCGACATCTGGCGCACGGCGGAGTTTCACGAGCGCGAGGTGTTTGAGTTGTTTGGAGTGAAGTTTAACAACCACCCCGACCTCCGCAACCTGATTCTTCCAGATGATTGGAAGGGTTATCCATTGCGCAAGGATTACGAGGACCCCATCAACATGATCAAGCTGTAACCGATGCTACAAGAAGTGATAGAGGCCGGCAACGGCGACATGATCGTGAACGTGGGACCACAACATCCCGCCACGCATGGCGTGTTGCACCTGCGCATCACCATTCACGGAGAAACCATCAAAAAGGTGGATCCAAACCTGGGTTACATCCACCGATCCATCGAGAAGATGTGCGAGAGTTTGACTTACCGGCAGTTCATATATGTCACCAGCCGCATGGACTATCTCTCGTCGCACATCAACAACCATGCATGTGCACTCCTTACGGAGAAGGCCATGCAGATTGAAGTGCCCGAGCGCGCGCAGTACATCCGCGTGATCATGGACGAACTCACACGCCTGGCCTCGCATCAGTTGTGGTGGGGAGCCATGGCAATGGACATTGGTGCACTCACACCGTTCTTCCTCGCCTTCCGCGAGCGGGAGATGATCAACGAGATCATGGAAGAGACCTGCGGCGCACGACTAACGATGAACTATATCGTTCCGGGAGGGGTGATGTTCGACATCCATACCGACTTCGTTCAAAAGGTAAAGGCATTCAACAAGCACTTCAAAGAAAAGATCAACGAATACGATGAACTGCTCACCGGCAATGTCATTTTCCAAAACCGCATGAAAGGCGTTGGTGTGCTATCCAAGGAGGATGCCATCTCCTTTGGTTGCACGGGACCAACGGCCAGGGCAAGTGGCGTGAGTTGCGACATACGCAAGCTGTACCCATACGATGTGTACGAAAAGGTTCAGTTTGATGAATGCATGGCAGTGGAGGGCGACAGCTTCGCACGTTATGTGGTCCGTTTGGAGGAAATGAAGGAGTCGATGCGCATCATCGACCAATTGATAGATAACATCCCCGAAGGGGAAATTCAAGGAAAAACCAAAGCGGTTCTCAAGCCACCCAAGGGTGAGTTCTACACCCGTGTAGAAACCGCCCGAGGTGAATTAGGAGTTTATGTGGTGAGTGAAGGAGCAACCACTCCGTACCGCATCAAGTTCCGCTCGCCCGGATTCAGTAACCTCTCTGCATTAGACCATATCGCGCGTGGACAAAAGTTGGGCGATTTGGTGGCAATGATGGGAACGTTGGATTTGGTGATTCCGGATATAGATAGATAGTGACAAGTGACAAGTGACAAGTGACAAGCTTGCCTCGCCGTAGGCGGGTGACAAGTGACCAATGACAAGTGACCAGCTTGCCTCGCCGTAGGCGGGTGACCAATGACAAGTGACCAATGACCAGTTACCAGTGACCAGTGACCAGTTACCAGTGACCAATGACCAGTGACCAGTGACCAGCTTGCCTCGCCGTAGGCGGGTGACCAGCAAACAGTAAACAACAACAAATAACCTACTACCTACTACCTACTACCTACTACCTACCACCCACTACCCACAACCCACCACCCACCACCTTGCTCTCCCTCGAACACATAACGAACCTTGTCAACCAATGGCTGTATGCGAATATGGCGCCGACTTGGGCGTTGTTGGTGCAGTTTGTGATTGTGGGGGTATTGGTGATTTCGTTGTTTTCGATTTTAGGTTTGGTGCTAATCATGATGGAGCGCCGTGTGGCTGCGTGGATGCAGCTGCGACTGGGACCCAACCGTGTTGGACCTCGTGGATATTTCCAAACGGTAGCCGACACACTCAAGCTGATCGTCAAAGAGGGAATGACTCCCGATGGCGCCGACAAGTTCCTATTCAACCTTGCACCCTATGTGGTGATGATGGTTTCTATGGTAATCATGGCACCGCTGATGTTCGCCAAAGGATTCCAAATCTGGGACATCAACATCGGCGTGTTCTTCATAACTGCCGTTTCCTCCGTATCGGTTATTGGTATCCTTATGGCCGGTTGGGCCTCCAACAACAAATATTCGCTGTTGGGCGCCATGCGCTCGGGCGCACAAATTGTGAGTTATGAATTGTCGGCGGGACTGTCGATCCTTGCCATTGTGGTGATGGCCGGTAGCTTGCAGATGTCGACCATTGTGGAATCGCAAGCCAATGGGTGGTGGTTGCTCAAGGGGCACATTCCGGCACTGATCGCGTTTGTGATTTTCATCATTGCCGTCACAGCAGAAACCAATCGCGCACCATTCGATTTGGCTGAGGCCGAGTCGGAGCTGACCGCTGGATTCCACACCGAATACTCAGGCATGAAGTTCGCACTCTTCTTCCTCGCCGAATATGTGAACATCTTCGTGGTATGTGCGCTTGGTGCCACACTCTTCCTTGGCGGATGGATGCCGTTTCATATCGGCAATTGGACCGCCTTCAACCAAATCATGGACTACATCCCATCGGTGGTGTGGTTCTTCGGAAAAACCTTCTTCCTGATCTTCCTCATCATGTGGTTCCGCTGGACCTTCCCACGCCTCCGCATCGATCAACTGCTAAACCTCGAATGGAAATACCTGCTCCCCATCAGCTTGTTCAACTTGTTACTGGCTACCGTTGTAGCCATCATGGGGCTGCACTTCTGATGATGCTTACTAAAAACTGAAACGAACCGTGTCATTCATCCGCCAATACTTCTCCGACATCATCCAAGGTGTGAAGTCGCTCCTAACCGGCATGCGGCTCACAGGAAAGTATTTCGTGCAGCATAAGAAAACCAACATCACCGAGCAGTACCCCGACAACAAGGCCACGCTCAAGCTGGCCGACCGTTTCCGTGGCGAAGTGGTGATGACCCACGACGAAAGTAACGAGCACGCTTGTACCGGCTGTACCGCCTGTGAGCTGGCTTGTCCGAACGGAACGATCAAGATCGTGACCAAGTTCGACATCACCCCTGAGGGCAAAAAGAAAAAGGCCATCGACAAATTCGTATACCACCTCGAGCTGTGCACCATGTGCAACCTGTGCATCGAAGCATGTCCCACGAGCGCCATCAAGATGGCTCCGAATTTTGAACATAGCGTGTATGACCGCCGCCAGCTCACCAAGGTGCTGAACCAGCCGGGGTCTAAAGTAAGGGAGGGCGTTGAGTGATGAGTATGGATGCTGTGGTGTTCTATATCATTTCGGCCCTGATTCTGGGTGCCGGAATACTGGCCGTTACCACAAGGAAAATTTTCCGTTCTGCCATCTACCTGCTCGGTTCGCTTGTAGGAATCGCCGGCATGTACTTCTGGATGGAGGTGGAGTTCATTGCCGCGGTGCAGATTGTGGTTTATGTGGGTGGCATCGTGGTGCTCATCATCTTCTCGGTGTTCCTCACCCAGCAGGCCGGACAGGAGATGCCAGCCACCACCCTCAATCGTACGCTGTGGTCCACCTTGGCCACCGTGTTCGGATTCCTTTTAACCTGCACCCTGCTGAATGGTTATGGATTCAACGCCATCGACATGCCGTTCGATGACAGTGTTGAACGCATTGGAACCCTGATGCTGGAAACGGGTCCTGGCGGTTTCGCATTGCCTTTTGAAGCGGTGAGCATACTGCTGCTGGCTGCCATGATAGGATGTATTGTGATCGCACTCAAATCAACCAACGAAGAAAAATGAGCGAGATACCATTGTCACATATCCTGTTCGTGAGCACTGCGCTCTTCTTCATCGGCATGTACGGCATGTTCACCCGAAGGAACATGATTACCGTGCTCATGGCCATTGAGCTCATGTTGAATAGCGTAAACATCAACTTCATCGCCTTCAACAAATACTTGTACCCCGGCCAAGCCGACGGTCTGTTCTTCACAATTTTCATCATCACCATTGCAGCCGCCGAAGCCGCTGTGGCCATTGCCATCATCATCAACCTGTATAGAAACTACAAGAGCATTGATGTGGAGGAAGCCGATGAACTCAAACATTGATTGACGCACCCATGGACTACGCCTCATACATCTGGTATATTCCGCTGCTGCCGCTGGCGAGCTTCCTGCTGATCAGCTTCGTGGGCCGCAAACGCATGGGCACCCTCGGCGGCGCCGTGGCCACCCTGGCCGTTGGTACATCCGCTGTGTTATCACTCTACACCTTTGCAAAATACTTCGGTGGCGAAGGATTGGTGGATGGCGCCTACCGCACCATCATACCGCTTAAGTACACTTGGCTGCAGTTCGGCGATGGCCTCGCCATCGACATGGGCATCACCATTGATCCCATTTCGGTGATGATGCTTTGCGTGGTGACCGTGGTATCGCTCATGGTACACCTATTCAGCTTAGGATACATGAAAGGCGACGAGCGATATGCGACCTACTTCTCCTACCTGTCGCTGTTCACCTTCTCCATGCTTGGTCTGGTGGTATCCACCAACATATTCCAGATATACATGTTCTGGGAGTTGGTGGGTGTTTCGTCATTCCTGCTCATCGGCTACTACTTCACCAAACCATCGGCTGTAGCCGCCAGCAAAAAGGCATTCATCGTTACGCGCTTCGCTGATTTGGGTTTCCTGATCGGCATCATGATCCTCGGCTTTGGCGCCGAGAGCCTCGACTTTAGTACCATCATTTCGCGTTTGGCTACCGACTCATCCACGCAAGTTCAAGCCATGAGCGGCACCACCTTCCTCGGTGTGTCGGCACTCACATGGGGCCTCACACTGGTGTTCATGGGCGGTGCTGGAAAGTCGGCAATGTTCCCACTGCACATTTGGCTGCCCGATGCCATGGAAGGTCCTACACCCGTATCAGCATTGATCCACGCTGCCACCATGGTGGTGGCGGGAGTGTACCTGGTGGCGCGGCTGTTCCCCGTATTCCTGAATGTGCCAGTGGTGCTCGACATCGTAACCTGGGTAGGTGTGGCATCGGCCGTGTT
>JBEAXM010000222.1:0-4332 GCA_041159805.1 Bacteroidota bacterium | reverse complement strand
CTGTTGCCCGGCGTTGAGCCACATGTGATTGATGACCGTATGGCAGATGACCGCTTCGTCATGTGTATTGAGGTCAGGGATGATGCCGCAAAAGCAGCTGCACATGCCGCCATGAAGGAGGCCGGTGCCATTTATGTAAAAGATTAAGACGTTAACCATACAACCGAACACACCGAGATGAAACTCACCACTCCAAGGCTGCTTGCTGGATTAATGCTGGTCGGATCGTCATTTTCAATGACATCCTGCACCAAGGATCCTTCCAAGCCCGGCTACGAATTCATGCCTGACATGTATCGTACGCCTGCTTTCAAGGCATACTCAGTGAACCCACTCAACCCCGATAGTATGTCGGCCATGATCCCTGTACAGGGATCCATGCCTCGTGACTATGCTTTCTTCAATTATCCCAATGGCAATGAAGGTTATGAGGCAGCAGGTCGTGATTTGAAGAATCCCATCGAAGCAAACGAGGTGAATCTTGCAGAAGGGAAGCGTCTATACACCAATTTCTGTGCGCACTGCCATGGAGAAACAGGCCAGGGAGATGGTACGGTTTCGGGCATAGCACCACAGCTGAAGCCACCCTCTTACTCTGCCGGTGTGTCCTCCCGTGGAGGCAATATGAAGGACCTGACTGATGGAAAGATTTTCCACACCATCACCTATGGTTTGAACCTGATGGGTCCGCATGCCTCACAAGTCACTCCTGATGAGCGTTGGAAAATCACCATGTATGTTCATGAGTTGGCCAAAAACGGTCCCCAACCTGCCAATGCCACTCCAGCTCCTGCTGATTCAACAAAAAAGTAAAAACAATCGGTCACCAACACAAACACAACCGAACCTGATATGAATTACAATTTCACCCAGAAGAGCAAGACGGTCACATTAGTGATGATGGCCTTGGGGCTCATTTCGGTCATTGCGGCCTTCGCCACCCATAGCCACCAAGCATGGTCGAATTTGTTGCACAACACTTTTTATTTCATGGCCATCTCGCTTGCGGCCACATTCTTTCTATCGGTTCAATATGCCGCCGAGGTTGGATGGTCAGTCGTGCTGAAGCGAATCCTCGAAGCAATGACCACGTTCCTGCCATTCGCAGCCATACTGATGTTGGTTGTCTTCTTCGGCAATTATGTTGCAGCCCACAACGGAGGTCATTACCTATACCATTGGCTGCACGAAGAACTTTATGATCCTGCGTCAGCTGAGTACGATTACATCATCGCCGGAAAGGCAGGCTACCTGAACCTTCCGTTCTTCACCATCCGCATGCTCGCTTATTTTGCAATCTGGGTTGGATGCGCACACATGCTGCGTAAGTACTCCCTGCAGGAAGACATCGAAGGAGGCACCCACAACTACTTCAAGGCGAAAAAGCTTGCCATCTGGTTCCTGGTTGCGTTTGCGGTTACGTCCTCCACATCGGCTTGGGACTTCATCATGTCCATTGATACCCACTGGTTCTCCACACTTTTCGGCTGGTATACATTCGCTGGAATGTTCATCAGTGCAATCGCTGTGATGAATTTCATCCTGGCATACCTTGTTAAGCAAGGCAAGATGCCTTTCATTTCGGAACATCATTTGCACGACGCTGGCAAGTTCATGTTTGCCTTCAGCATATTCTGGACCTATCTGTGGTTTGCCCAATTCATGCTGATCTGGTATGCCAACATCCCAGAGGAGGTGACATACTTCATGGTTCGATTCGACCATTACCGTGAACTGTTCATTGCAAATTTCCTGATCAACTTCATTGCTCCATTCCTTGTCCTCATGACCCGGGATGCTAAACGCAAAGTGAACCTCTTGATGGTGGTTTCCGTCATCCTCTTCATTGGTCACTGGATTGACGTATTCCTCATGGTTACCCCAGGCGTAGTGAAAGAAGATTGGCATATCGGTCTAATAGAAATCGGTACCACAATCGGTTTCCTAGGCCTCTTCATTTATGTGGTCATGAACGCGCTTTCCAAGGCGCCTTTGCTCCGCGAAAAGCATCCGTTGCTTCAGGAGAGCTTACACCACAACATCTGATATTCATACTGAATCGACCTAATAACTCATATAGCAACCTAGCAAACAAATTTCATACATGAACACGCTGATGATAATAGCCATGGTTTTGGGCATACTAGTAGTGGTACGGCTCATGAACGTGGCGCAGCTTGCGTCCGTATTGGCAGGAGAAAACGAAGAAGAAGAGCAGAAACGCGCTGACAAGGGCAATGCATTCGGATTGATGGCTTTCATGGCTATCGGTCTCGTATTGATGATTTACATGACTGTGAAATACCAGCCATTGATGCTTCCTGAAGCGGCGTCGGAGCATGGAAAGAAAACCGACTTTCTGCTGAACATCAATTTTGCAGTAATCGGAATCGTGTTTATTGCCACGCAGATTGCGCTGTTCTGGTTTGTTTACAAATACATAAACGACAAGTCGCGCCGGGCGCTGTTTTACCCAGACAACCACAAGCTTGAAATCATCTGGACCGTTGTTCCAACAATTGTGCTCTCGGCCTTGATTGTGACCGGTCTTCGTGAGTGGAACCAAATCACCCAAAACCATCCCAAGGATGGCATGAAGGTTCAGGTATATGGCTACCAATTCAATTGGATTGCCCGCTACTCGGGTCCCGACAACCAACTCGGTCGCAGCTATTATAAGTTGATTTCTGATGATAACCCGCTTGGCATTGATTATAGCGATCCCGCTGCCGCAGATGATATCATCACCAAAGGAAATGAAATGCGTTTGCCAAAGGATGTTCCTGTTGAATTCCAATTCAACTCCCGTGACGTGATTCACTCGGCCTATTTCCCTCACTTCCGCACACAGATGAACTGCGTTCCAGGGATGAATACATCATTTTACATGGTTCCTACAATTTCAACCTCTGAAATGCGTAAAATCACTGAAAATGATAAGTTTAACTATGTTCTGCTTTGTAATAAAATCTGTGGAGTGGCCCACTACAACATGAAAATGAATGTTGTGGTTGAGGACAAAGCCGCATTCGACACCTGGTTAAAAGGAGAAAGACCAGCGGTTCCTGCAAAAACCGCTGAAACAGCCCCTGCCGCCCCAACAGCAGATGCACAAGCAGTGGCTCCTGCAAACAAAATGTAATGTTTTGTTTGTTATATATTAGAACAAATTAGCATAAGAATCACAGTTGAATAACCATACGAAAGATGGAAGTCAAAGAAACAGCCCACGAAGCCCACGCAGTTGATCATCACGATCACGGCCACCACGATCATCATCACAAGGAGACATTCTGGACCAAATATGTGTTCAGTACGGATCACAAGATGATATCGAAGCAATTCCTCATCACGGCCATTTTCATGGCGTTCTTCGCCATGGCCATGTCCATGATTTTCCGTTTGCAGCTGGCTTGGCCGAATGAGTCATTTCCTATTCTGGAAAGTTTGATTGGTAAGTGGGGTAAGGATGGAAAGCTTGATCCGGGATTCTATCTGGCCTTGGTGACCATCCATGGAACCATCATGGTGTTCATGGTACTCACAGGCGGATTGTCTGGAACGTTCTCCAACCTACTCATTCCTTTGCAGGTGGGTGCACGCGACATGGCATCGGGCTTCCTGAACATGCTTTCGTTTTGGTTCTTCCTTGCTTCCTCAGTGGTTATGTTCGGTTCCGTTTTCATTGAAGCAGGCCCCGCATCCGCAGGTTGGACGGTTTATCCACCATTATCGGCGTTACCCCAGGCAATCCCTGGCTCGGGAATGGGTATGACCTTGTGGCTTGTATCCATGGTACTGTTCATTGTTTCCGCGCTCTTAGGTGGAATCAACTATGTTGCCACAGTAATCAATTTGCGCACAAAGGGTATGTCAATGACCCGACTCCCACTCACTGTTTGGGCCTTCTTCATCACGGCCATTCTCGGTATCCTTTCTTTCCCAGTGTTGGTTGCTGCCGCACTTCTGCTCGTTTTCGATCGCAGTATGGGCACCAGCTTCTACCTTTCCGATATCTTCATTGGTGGCGTTCCTTTGGAACACTCCGGTGGTAGCCCGATACTTTACCAGCACTTGTTCTGGTTCTTGGGTCACCCCGAGGTATATATCGTTCTGCTTCCTGCATTGGGACTGGCATCTGAAGTTATCTCAACCATGGCCCGTAAGCCCATCTTCGGCTACAAAGCCATGGTCGGTTCAATGTTGGTGATTGCATTCCTCTCATTCATTGTTTGGGGTCACCACATGTTCGTAACAGGTATGAACCCATTCCTGGGCTCGGTATTCGTATTCACCACACTGCTTGTGGCTATCCCCTCTGCGGTAAAGGTG
>JBEAXM010000219.1:0-3756 GCA_041159805.1 Bacteroidota bacterium | reverse complement strand
ACAATATACTGATTATCAATATATTAAAAATATAGTGAGTAAAAATTATCAGCCGAAAACCTCGTGATTCTTACAATAAGGTGTCAGAGATTGGAAAAGACAGAAAACCGGAGGGACTGGCTATTGATTATGTTTAGCCCACAATAAAAAGCTGAAAACCCTGTACAATCGCTGAAAATCGATTTTTTCTCCCGAGACAAATCCACTTCTGATTTCTAAAACCTTATTATTGTTAAACACCCCGCTTTTTTTCAAAGCCGAATCACTAATGGTATCCATGAACAGGGTGTTTAATTCATTACGGCACCAATGTTCAAGTGGAATCGAAAAGCCCTTTTTGGGTCGGTCAAAAAGACTCTTGGGAACAAAATCCACCAAAAGTTCTTTCAGAATCCATTTACCGTTACCTGACCTTAACTTATAGTGTGAGGGTAATCCTGCGGCAAACTCCAAAATACGATGGTCAAGAAAAGGTTCACGAACTTCCAAAGAAGCATGCATACCGGCCATGTCAACTTTGTACAGGATATCACCGCACAAATAGGAATGCAGATCAAATGATGAAAAATTCAATAAGGCATCCGAACCCACATCATGAAGCAATGGAGCATATGAATCATGGTAATCGGAACCAATCAACTCTTCAACCTCTTCATTTATCAATCCGCAAGTGATGATATCAAATGACTGGCGAAAACCATTGGCATCAAAAAGCTTACCCAAACGCAACATGCGATTATGATTCTTTATGGATCGGGATGCTGCTCCTGATGTTTTCAACAATCCAGCCATTAGAGGTATTTTAGAGCCAACCTTAGCCCATTTTAAATAGGAGAGCGCTTTTGCGTATTTGGTGTATCCTGCGAATATCTCATCGCTACCATCAGCGGACAGAGCAACTTTTGAATGTTTGCTTGCGAAGCGGGAAACCATATATGTGGGTATTCCACTGGTATCGGCAAAGGGCTCATCATATATATTGTAAAATTGATCGAACAGATGCAGTGCATCTGTAGCTGTACATATCTCCACATGGTGCGTAATCCCCAAGTGATTGGCCATGGCTGCAGCCTGTTTAGACTCATCATAATCGGGCACATCAAAACCAATGGTAAAAGCATCAAATTTATAACCACCTTTCAGAGCCAACACAGCGGACAAAAGAGAACTATCGACCCCTCCACTTAAAAAAACACCAACTGGTACATCAGAAACCATGCGATAGGAAAAAGCCGAAAGTAACAGCTCAGATAATTTATGCTTGAGCTCCAATTCGGTCAAGCCGGATAAATCAACATTTGATAAGTGATCAAAGGACCAATAATTGGATATCTTCATTTCCTTGGTCTCCAAATCAAGTGTGAAGCAATGACCTGGAAGCAGCTTCTTAACCTGATTATAAATGGACTTGTCACCGACAACATATCCATACTTGAGATAATCACCCAAGGACAACATATCCATTGAGAGTGGTATGGCTTCGGCTGATTTGATTCCTTTCAATTCGGAGCAAAATAAAAAACGCTCATCAGATAAATGGTAATAGAATGGTTTAACACCCATCCTATCGCGAGCTCCAAAAAGAATCCGCTTCTCAAGATCATAAATAACAAAAGCAAACATGCCAATGAACTTATCCAGGCACTTACCACCCCATTGTGAGTAAGATTTCAAAATCACCTCTGTGTCGCTTCCTGAAACAAAACGATGCCCCAAACTTTCTAACTCGGTTCGGATTTCCTTGAAATTATAAATCTCACCATTGAACACAATGGTGTTTTGGCTAGCTGAATCGACCATAGGTTGATGTCCCGATTCAGACAGATCTATTATGGATAACCTCTTGAAGCCGAAACCTAGATTGACATTGGATAAATGATTGAAATAGTATCCATCATCATCAGGCCCACGATGATGAATGGAACGGGTCATTTGCCTGATTGAACTCTCAATCGGATCATTCTTCCAAGAGACAAAACCACATATTCCACACATAAATTTTACAAGCCGTTATTGGGGTAAACCATTAATTATTACTAATATTGCATTACAATAATCTCAATATCAATATATTCCGAAAAACATCATGATTTCTTACGTCGATCCGGAACTTAAAACCCCATTGGTATTTAGAGAGGAGTACTATGAAGGAACTTCTGGAAGCAAATACGAAGTTAAAAACAATATACCAAGGTTCGTCGTCGGCAGCAATTATGCCGATTCATTCGGCTTCCAGTGGAATAAGTTCACGAGAACCCAACTGGATAGTCAGAACGGGAACAACATATCTGAAAACAGACTTAAAGACCTTTTGGGCGAACACCTTTATAACTTAAATGGCAAAACAGTACTGGAAGTTGGCTGCGGTGCAGGAAGATTCACTGAAATCCTGATAAAATATGGCGCACTGGTCCACAGTACTGATTTAAGTAATGCCGTAGAGGCAAATTATAAAAACAATAGCAAATCGAATAACTACCAAGTTGCTCAAGCCGATTTGTATGGCATCCCCTACCCTTTCGATTCGTTCGACATGGTCATTTGCATTGGAGTGGTTCAGCATACCGAAGACTACATCAAATCAATCCATACCTTATACCGTTATGTTAAAAGCGGAGGTATACTTGTATATGATCAATACCTTTTATCCGCTTTTTATTATACCAAACCGGTTCTACCGTTCCGGTTTTTCCTTAAAAGGAAGAAACCCGAAAAAGCCTTCAAAATGATTAAAAAAACCGTTGATGTTTTTTTTCCAATTCAATGGAGGTTCCGTGATAACAGATTCATGACTGTATTGCTTAACAGAATATCCCCCCTATACAACTATTTCAATAAGTTTCCAGAATTGAATAAACAGGAGCATTATGAATTGTCGCTTCTAGACACCTTTGATGGGCTAACAGATTACCATAAGCATTTGGTCACCGTGAGTCAAACAAAAAGGATACTTCGAAAAATGAATTTCAAGGAATTAATGGTCAAAAAAGGAGGAAATGGGGTTGAAGTCGTGGCTATAAAAGCATAACAGACTAGTGAAAAAGCGACACCTTCTTTTCATATACACATCAAGGTCAACCTTTGTAAAAAGGGATATCGATATCCTGAACAACAACTATATAGTGGATGAGTTCCAATTTCATCCCAAAAAAAAGCTGTATACACCGTTCATTTTCCTGAGTCAGCTTTTCTTTCTACTTAAGAATTTCAATTCATGCAACCTCATACTGATTCAATTCGGAGGATATCATTCCTTTCTACCTGTTTTGCTTTCCAAACCCCTTAGGTGCAAATGCGCAATAATTGCAGGCGGAGTTGATTGCGTATACTACCCTCAGATTGGATATGGATACATGGGAAAGTCCTTGATTTCATGGTTCACAAGATTCTCTTTTCGCCATTGCGACCTTATACTTCCAAAACATGAAAGTCTGATCGAATTCGAAGACCATTTTAACGAACCCAATCTCAAACAAGGATTAAAATACCATATAAGGAATCTGGAAACGCCCTACAAGGTGATTCCCAATGGCTTTAACAACCAAATATTTAAAAAGAACTCTTCTGAAAAAATAAAAAACTCATACATAACAGCTGCTATAGGTCTAAACAAAGACACGAACATCAAGCTGAAGGGCATAGATTTGATAATATCAGCCGCAAAATATTTCCCCAACTCATCTTTTACAATTATCGGAGGAGCGCATATCCAGGACAAGAAAAACGTCCCTTCTAATGTTTCCTTGCTTCCACCAC
>JBEAXM010000154.1:0-4411 GCA_041159805.1 Bacteroidota bacterium | reverse complement strand
GATGGAGGGAAGACCACATTATTGTCTCCTGTCTATGATTTGTCGAATTACTCAAACCCCGCATTTTCTTATTACCGCTGGTACACCAATGACCAAGGCGCTACTCCAGGAACGGATTTCTGGCAAGTGGCCATTACCAACGACGGGGTCAATTATGTGGATGTGGAAAACACCAATGTGGCCGACCACAGTTGGAGGAGGTTTGCTTTCCGTGTTACTGATTATGTCACTCCAACATCCACCGTATCGTTGCGCTTCATTGCTGAAGATGCCAATGCTGGCTCGTTGATTGAAGCAGGTTTGGATGATTTGATCCTTTGGGATGAAGTATCGACCAGCATGAATGAGCAATCCACGATTGCAGTATTTTCCGCCTTCCCAAATCCCGCATCAGACGTTGTTCAATTGAATATCGGACTCGTCAAAGCGACACAAGCGAAGCTGATATTGACAGATGCAACCGGTAAGGTGGTGTCGGTTTTGGAGGATCAGTTTACTGCGGGTAAAAACCAAGTTGACCTTCCTGTAAAGCATTTGGCTTCGGGTCTTTATCAAGTCTCCATACTTATCGATGGAGGTTACAAGTCATTGAAAATAAATGTGGTAAAATAATTATCAAATCCATTCCATGACAAAGTCCGAAGGAATCTCCTTCGGACTTTGTTTTTTAAAAACTTGTTTCTTTATTTGTTATCACTAACCAACAAACAACAAACCCATGACCAAAAAAATTACGCTTTGCATTGCGCTATTGCTTTCCGTTGGCGCTAATCTTTCCTTAGCCCAAACCCAAGGCGGGCCTGATACCTACGGCTATGTATGGCGCGACAGCAACGATCCGAATGGACCTGCATACAATTGGATCAACATAGTGGGAGCTCCTGGAGCAGTGCAAGTCAGTGGACTGGCCGATGACAACATACGCGGCCCATATGCCATCGGATTTCCATTCCATTTCTACTGGTATGATGTCACTACTTTCCGAATCGGTTCCAATGGATACATTGGATTCTCGAGCACTCCGGTGGCACATCCATTTCCTACCATACCTACCACAACCGGAATCCAGAATTACATGGCCATCATGGCATCTGACTTGACCTTCACAGATGCTGGTTCAAACCCTATTGCCGGAACCGAATGTTGGTACTGGACCAGTCCCACCGAAGACACGCTTGTGGTCTCTTACATCAATGTCCCCTTCTGGGATGCCGCTGCAGGTTACACAGGCAGCAATACATTCCAAATCATATTAAGCAAGAACGACAGTTCAATAACCTATCAATACCAGTCACAGATAGGCACCTACAACAACCCGGGGAACTTTGTAACCATCGGTATTGAAAACAACTCGGGAAACATCGGATTGCAACATTCGCATGATGTGTTTCCAGCTTCTCAATATGCGATCAAGTTCTTCTATCCTCCAGTTGTTAACTTCCAGGTGAACGATGCATCCACATCCTACATCAACAACGAGTCGACCGGTGGACTGTTTCTGGCTGCAGGTGGAACACCTTATACCATGACTTCACAAGTGAAGGACACCGGAAACCAGCCATTGGCCTCATTCAATGTGCAATCACGCGTAATCAACTCGCTCAACCAAAACCAGGCATTGGGAACCATTGCTACCAACGCATTAAATCCTGGGGACGTACAGTTTTTGACATTCTCACAAACCTTCGGTTCCGTCACTCCGGGCGTATTCCGACACATCAACAACACTCAATTGACGGGTGACGCCACGCCTAGCAACAACCAGCGTGAGTTGGAATTGCAAGTGGTGGATACCACTCAATCGAGCATATTGCTTTCGTTCGATACGGGAGCTGATGCCGGCTTGGGCGGATTGTCGTGGTCAGGTGGAGGTGGTGGAGCAGGTGTGCAGTTTGTTCCCCCTTTCACTCCTTGTTTGGTTGACCAGGTCCGTGTATACATTGCGGCAAACAACAATCTGGTTGGATTCAATATTCTTGTTTTGGATGATGATGGTATTGATGGAACTCCCCTCACGGTTTTGGATTCGGTTTATGTGGATCCCGCGAATGTGGTGGTGGGTTCTTGGAACACCGTGAATTTGACAGCTCCGATTCAGATCAACTCAGGCTCATTTTATGTTGCATGGATGATGGCTGGAGATGGTATCAGCATTGGTCAGAACCAGGTAACTCCGATTTCCAACAGGTCCTTCGAGGTTTTGGGCTCTGCATCCAACCCTGTTGCATGGTCTGCATACCGATATCGCGAGTTAGAGGATCTGATGATCAATGCCTACATCTCCAAAATACCTGTCGGCTTGGCCGAGAACACCTTCGGGTCAATGGTGGGCAACGCTTATCCCAACCCTGCAGCCAACTGGGTGACGATCGACTATGATTTTCAAGGACTCGTTCAATCTGTCAATTATCAGCTGTTGGATTTGAATGGTCGGGTCGTTGCAAACGGAGCATGGCCTGTACGATCAGGTAAGAGCACTTGGAACCTGGATGTTTCCTCGGTGCTGAATGGTATTTATCAGTTGGAAATCCAGACATCACAAGGAAACCATTCCCGCAAGATTTCAGTTGTTCGTTAATGTATTTTGTTTCATTCTCAAGAGGGCTGGCTTTTGCCGGCCCTTTTTCATTTAACGCATTGTTAGAACTTAATATTCACTTAACATTGTAAAGTGGCCAACTGACTACCTTTGCATCTTTAAAATAGGGTTTTAATATGTATAAGCTGGAAACCAAGGATTTGCACCTCTATTATGGTGATTTTCACGCGCTGAAAGGGATTTCCTTGGGCATACCCAAAAACACGGTTACGGCCCTAATTGGACCATCGGGCTGTGGTAAGTCGACGTACTTGCGGCTTTTTAACCGCATGAATGACCTGATTGACAATGTCAGGATACAAGGTGAAGTCATGCTTGACGGCAAGGATATCTTTTCTTCTACGGTTGTGCCGGATGAGTTACGCAAAAAAGTGGGAATGGTTTTCCAGAAGCCCAATCCGTTTCCGAAATCCATTTTTGAGAATGTGGCTTACGGCCTTCGGGTGAATGGTGTTTCGCACAAGACATTTATCGAGGAGCGCGTGGAGCGCAGTTTGCGCCAAGCCGCATTGTGGGATGAGGTCAAGGACAAGTTGAAGAAATCCGCTTTCGAGTTATCTGGTGGTCAGCAGCAGCGCCTGTGTATCGCACGTGCCTTGGCTATTGAACCATCCGTGGTGTTGATGGATGAGCCAGCATCTGCCCTGGATCCCATTTCCACATCCAAGATCGAGGAATTGATTTATGAATTGAAAACACAGTACACCATTGTGATTGTTACACACAACATGCAGCAGGCGGGTCGCGTCAGTGATCGCACCGCGTTTTTCTACCTCGGAGAATTGGTGGAGCATGATGAGACCAAAGTGATCTTCACCAACCCGAAAGATACCCGCACCCAGAATTACATCACCGGAAGGTTCGGTTGATACCAAAAATCAAGACATGACACACCTGGACATAGAATTGAAAAGTCTGAAGTCAGACATGCACGAAATGTTCGATCTGGTGCAAAACCAGATGGAAAAGGCATTGAAATCGTTGCGTGACTTCGACAAGGATCTGGCTCGTGAGGTGCGGATCAACGAAAAAAGGGTCAACTCATTCGAGTTGAAACTGGACCGCGATTGTGAAAACATCATTGCGTTATTCAACCCTGTTGCGATTGATTTACGATTTGTGCTTGCCTGTTTGAAAATCAACTCCAACTTGGAGCGCATAGGTGACATTGCGGAGGGGATTGCACAATTCGTACTTAGCATCAATAATCCTCCTGACAAGGAACTTCTGGACAAGACACGGGTGGAGGAGATGTTTGAAATTGCCAACTCCATTCTTGCGGATGTGACCCGGGCATTCGACAGCGAGGACACATCTTTGGCTCGAAATATTTTCCTGAAGGATGAGATGTTGGATGAGATCAACCTGGCTTCGAGTAAGGCGGTGGCGGATTTCATCACAGCTAACCCAGACAAGATCAATCAAAGCTTATATATGCTTTCCACCATCAGGAAGCTGGAGCGTAGTGGCGATCAGAGTAAGAATATCGCAGAGGAAATCATATTTTACATTGAGGCGAAGGTGTTGAAGCATAAGCACCGCAACAACCATAAGGGTTAATCCGTCAACTGCTTTTTGCGTTTACTGCCGAAGTACTTGCACCAATCGCTGATTTCGCAACTGGCGCATTTCGGTGATCGTGCAGTGCAAACATACCTCCCATGCAATATCAGCCAATGGTGGGCTTTGTGGATGACTTCCTCGGGTAGGTGTTTGACCAATTGCTTCTCGGTTGCCAAAGGTGTTTTGGCATTCACTGTAAGTCCGATTCTTCTGGACACGCGGAACACATGGGTGTCCACCGCCATGGCG
>JBEAXM010000142.1:0-6889 GCA_041159805.1 Bacteroidota bacterium | reverse complement strand
TGAATTTTCAAAAAATGAAAAAATTAGTTAATGATTACGATACTGTTTTGATTAAAGTCAATGCTTATAGACTTTTTGTGAGATATCATCAGGTGAATGAAAATTATGAGGATGCTATTCGAGTGGGCCTAGAGCACAAAGACTATTTAAAAGGTAAAACATATAGATTTATCAAGAATAAGTTTTCCGAGGTAAGTTTGAATAATTTATACAATTGTTTGTTTTTAAGAGACTACCAACGTGGAAGTGTTTTCGCTGCCGAATGTGATGAGCTTTTCGATCCCGGCTCCATCAATTGGTTAATATTTAAGGAGTATCACTTCCTGCTTTGCATGCATACATCGCAGTTTGGCAAGGCGGCAACCATATTCGATCAGGTGCTTCGTCATCCTTCCTTTGCTTCATATCCGCCTGCCAACATGGAGAAGTGGAAGATTTTCGAAGCTTATCTAGAATATGCCAATCCGATTTCCACCCAGGTTCGCCGCAAGTTCAATGTATCGAAATTCCTGAATGAGGTACCGGTGTTTTCCAAAGACAAATCGGGTTATAACCTGACCATCATTTTGGCGCAAATCATATTGTCGGTTAAAACCAACGAGCTTCACCGGGTCATCGATCGTGCTGAATCATTGAAAGTATATTTGTCGCGTCATGTGAAAAAGGATAAACATGCCCGCAGCTATTATTTCCTCAAGATGCTTCAAGTGATGATCCGTTATGAGTTCGATGCTGTGAAAACCGCACAGATAGCCGATAAGTTTTTGGCCAAGATGAAACAGTCGGGAATCGCAAGCCCTGAGTCTTCCGAGGTGATTCCATACGAATGGCTTTGGACCGACTTGATGCTGCGTTTAAGGGAGTCGAAGTTTCAAAACCCACAATAACTTTTCAATATGGTAACAATACGACCCGCCAAGATGGAAGATGCCCTGCGCATCTCAGAGATTTACAATGAGGCCATCCTTCACGGTACAGCAACATTTGACACCGAGGTGAAAACAGAATCGGAACGCATGGCATGGCTTTCGGACCACTTCGATAGCAACCTGCCAGTTTTAGTTTCTGTACAGGATGGCATTGTGACCGGATTTGCAGCACTCAACAGATGGAGCACTCGAAAGGCCTATGATTGCACGGCAGAGGTTTCCTATTACATGGACACACTTTACAGGGGTAAAGGCACAGGTAAGATCCTGTTGGAGCAAATCGTGTTGGCGGGACGGGAGGCAGGGTTGCATGGATTGATTTCAAGAATCACCCAGGGCAACATCATCAGCATCGCCATGCATGAGCGTTTAGGATTTTCGCATATCGGGGTGATGCGTGAAGCGGGCATCAAATTCGGTAAATATTTGGATGTGCACCTGATGCAAAAGCTGCTTTGACCGGGATCAGTTTCCACTCCACTGGATGGTTTCCATCAAGCGGACGATGTCTTCCCTTACAAAATCAATTACAGGCGCAAGTGAGTCGGGTTGTGGTGCCACATTGAAATAAAGGGCACCGCGCAGAAAATGCTTGCTGGAGTCTGAAACATAAAACTGAATCGGCGACGCGGCGTTTCCCTTGATGTCGTACAAAACGCCGAAACCTCTCCCTGGCATCCTAAACTCCGTTTCTTCAATGGCATTGGCCTTCAAGGTATGTTTGTACACTAGAGTGCGAGAATCCTCCATCAGATTGCGCAAGTTGCCATCTATTTTCTTGTAGCTCAGGAAAACTTCACAATTGAATTGTGGAAACCGCAGGTATTTCCAACACGGCTCGGCTATTGAGTCCCTGTAGGGTAGCATCTGGGAGTAGCTCGGAATTTGAAAGGAAAAGGGGCAAGGGCTTGAGCTGTATGTAGCCGATTCCTTTTTCGGAAGTTCAATCCTGAAATATCCTTTTGGCTTCGGTGTGGGTGTTTCTTGGCATCCGACAGCCATCAAGCAAAAAATCGCAATAAAAAAACGTTTCGTTCCCACACAAATCATACCTGGTCCAATATCGCTTGTTCCTTTTGTTTTCAAAAGGGCATGATGTCGTCTGTTCCGTTTTGGTTTTCAGTGCTGGATGCTGCGGACTGTTGACCAACGGGCTGGTTTTCATCCTGTCTTTTTGAGCCCAACATGGTCATGGTGTCGGCAATGATTTCGGTGACATATCTTTTGTTTCCGTCCTTGTCATCCCATGAACGGGTTCGGATTTTACCTTCAATATACACCAATGAACCTTTGCGGAGGAATTTCTCAGCGCTCTCGGCCAGTCCGCGCCACATGACAATGTTGTGCCACTCGGTCTGGTCGATTCTTTGGCCTTCTTTGGTTTTGTATGATTCCGATGTCGCTAATGGAAACTTGGCAACAATCGCGCCTCCTTCAAGGTGTCGAACTTCAGGGTCTTTACCCAAGTTTCCAACAAGAATTACTTTGTTAATGCCTGACATGTTATGTTGTTTTGTGTGTTGTGTGCAGATTTTTTAAAGCAGCGCAAGTGTCCGGGATTCTTGCAACAACTTTTTACTCCATCTCCAAATTTAAAATATAATGCCGACAAAACAAATTTATTTCCCGTAACCCTGAATTTGTTCTTGGAAAACCTGTTCAATTAGTCTTGGCACAGCATATTGCCGAAGTCTGTTTTTGCCCACTCGCAAATAAGGGCCATCGGTAAATGCTTCAGGATTCAATCGGCAATTCACAAAATAGATTCGTGCGTATATGGTTTGATGGCTGAGTTTGTGTGGCTTGCGGTCTTGAACCTGGACCACTTCGGCTTTTGGATCCTTGCAAATGGTTTTCCAGATACTGGTCGCCTGAAATTTTTGTAATGTCAGGGGTTTGGGCGACTCCACCATGGGGGGTTCAAAGAGGTTGTGCCAAATACCTGGCTCGTTTCTTTTACGGATGAGCGTGTTTCCATTATCATGGATGACCAGATAGTTGAAATACCGGGTGGTGATTTTGGTTTTCTTGGCTTTGGCAGGGATTTCAGATACCAATCCCCTGTGGTTTGCCTGGCAGATATCTTTAAAGATGCACGATGGACAATCGGGGTTTATTGGTTTGCAATGCAATGCCCCGAATTCCATAATCGCTTGATTGTGTGTTGCAGGGTCCATTTTGTCGAGGACACTGTCAGCCAATTCCTGTATCCGTTTCTTGGCGATGGGTGTGTCAATAGGATCAGTGATTCCAAAAACCCTTGAAAGCACCCGGTTTACGTTTCCGTCGACCACCGCATAGGGCAGACCATAACTAAAGGATGCAATGGCGGCCGCTGTGTAAGGACCCACACCTGGCAGCTTTAGGATTTCGGGGTAAGACTTTGGGAATCGACCCCCGTAGGATTCCACAACCGTTTTTGCGGTGGCATGCAGGTTACGAGCCCGTGAGTAATAGCCAAGGCCTTGCCATAGCCGCATGACCTTGTCCTGAGGGGCGCTCGCCAATTTTTCAATTTTTGGAAAGGATTCTATAAACCTCTGAAAATAAGGTTGTCCCTGCTCGACCCGGGTTTGTTGTAGTATGATTTCGGACAACCAAACCACATAAGGATCAGTGGTTTGTCGCCAAGGAAGGTCCCTTTTATGGATGTGATACCATTGAACCAAACGCCTTGTAAAGTCTTTTTTTGGCGGCTTGTTCACGAAAAAGTTGGAGAATAATTTTGAATATCAAACAAATAAGTTATCTTTGCACCCCCAAATTAAACAAACATAATAACCATTAACAAATGACAAAAGCAGAACTCGTTGCCGAAGTTGCAACCAAAACCGGAGTTGAAAAGCTGGCTGTTCAACAAACCATTGAGGCTATGATGAAGGTTATCAAGACCTCGCTGCAAAACAACCAGAACGTTTACCTCAGGGGTTTCGGTAGCTTTATCGTTAAGAAGCGTGCACAAAAGACCGGTCGTATCATCACCGAGAAAAAGCCGATCATCATACCTGAGCACTACATTCCAGCTTTCAAACCCGCCAAGACCTTCACCGAAAAGGTAAAGCAATCTTTGCATAACAAGGCCTGATTCATATGGTTGATGGTCGCAGGTTACGCACCATTTTGGTCGGAGCCGCCATCGTCTTAGTAGGAGCGATTTATTTTCTTCCGAAGCTTGACGCACCCAAGGAATCGGCGGCACCTGTCGCCGATGGTCAAAAAGGAGGCAAGAATTTTTCCGAGCAAGACTACCTCAAAAGCTCTAGGGCTAAGCTCTCGTGGGATAAAGGAGCATTGGTGGATTCGTTAGAGAAACTGCTGACTTCCTCCCAAGTCGATTCGTCCGTTTACGATTCGCTAGCATCCATTTGGGATGGTTCAGGTTTACCCGGGATGGCAGCCCGCAGCTTCAGCCAAAAGGCAGAGAAGTTTGGTGGCGAAAACAGTTGGATCAACTCCGCTTACCGCTACTTTGATGCTTTCAAAGCAGCCAATGATTCAGCAGAATCGGCTTGGTTTGTTTCAAAAGCAATTGAAGCATACGGCAAGGTTTTGGAAATCAACCCTTCCAATCTGAATGCGAAAACCGACTTGGGCATCCTGTATGCAGAGGCCACAGACCAACCAATGAAAGGCATTACCTTGTTACGGGAAGTGGTAACCGAAAACCCCCTTCATGAAAATGCTCAAATGAACTTGGGCTTTCTCTCAATGAAGTCAGGACAATATGACAAAGCCATTGAGCGATTTAACAAGGTATTACAGATTAACAGATCCAGGATCGATGCCCATGTTTACCTGGGAGAGGCATATCTTCAAAAGGGAAATCCCGACAGCGCAATCGTGAACTTCGAGATTTTCAAAAACCTGTCAAACGACCAGGAACTGATAAAACAAATTGACCAATACATTGCCGAAATCAAAAAAGGCAAGAAGTAAGGAATTGATTCATATTTTAAAAATCAAACAACTAAAACGCAAAAGCCATGCCGAGCGGAAAAAAAAGGAAAAGACACAAAATGGCCACTCACAAGAGGAAGAAGAGGCTGAGAAAGAATAGGCATAAGAAGAAATAAACGTCAGTTTTTTCGACTAGTCGTTTCCGTTGGCATCTGTCGCAATCCAATCGACAGATGCCCGCTTACACATCATCGGTGATGCCACTGGTTTGTGCTCGGGTGTTTTGTAGTGACCTCCCGGCTGTAACCATGGCACGTTTCCGTTGTTTTCAATTGACTTGCATTGAACAGCGAATTAATCATTGACTCGTCCGCCTCCGAGGTGCAAATTGCATTACTCGAAGACCGCAGGATAGTCGAATTCAACAGCGAAAAGAAAGACAATAGTTTTTCTGTCGGCGACATTTACCTCGGCCGGATACGCAAAACCATGCCCGGTTTGAATGCCGCATTCGTGGATGTAGGCCACGAAAAGGACGCCTTTTTACATTACCTGGATCTGGGTCCACAATTCCACTCATTGGTAAAGTTCACCAAGGCGGTAACGGCCGGTGGACATCCTGATGGGCTTTTGAATGGATTCGAGCTGGAGAAGGAGTTGGAAAAAAGCGGAAAGATCAACTCCGTTATTTCAGCCAACCAATGGATACCTGTACAAATAGCCAAGGAGCCCATTTCCACCAAGGGGCCCAGGATCACCTGCGACCTGAGTCTTGCAGGGCGCTTCGTGGTCATGGTGCCGTTCACCAACATGGTTTCCATCTCTCAGAAGATCAAAAGCTCCGAGGAACGTAACCGATTGAAGCGAATCGTTTCCAGCATCAAGCCACAAAATTTCGGTATCATCATCCGCACCGTGGCTGAGGGAAAGAAGACAGCTGAAATCGATAAGGACATCCGCGACCTGTTATCAAAGTGGGTTTCATTCGTTGAACTGTTACGCAACGCCAAGCCCCCACAGAAGCTGCTCGGTGAAATGAATCGCACTTCCACCATCCTTCGCGACATGCTCAATGCCAACTTCAGCAGCATCATCGTGAACGACCAAGTCATGTCTGATGAGATCAGGTCATACATCAGAAGCATTGCACCCGAACAAGAGGAGATTGTCAAGCTATACAAGGGCAAGCTTCCGGTATTTGAGCACCATGGCATCGACAAGCAGATAAAATCTGTTTTCGGTAAGACTGTGAACCTGCAGAACGGAGCTTATCTGATCATCGAGCACACCGAGGCACTACATGTAATCGATGTGAATAGCGGGGGCAGGAGCAAGGCCGCTTCCGACCAGGAGAAAAACGCCTTACAGGTGAATATGATCGCCGCCAAGGAAATTGCTCGTCAGCTTCGCTTACGTGATATGGGAGGAATCATTGTCATCGATTTCATCGATATGCACTCGCAACAACATCGTAAGGAGCTGTTCGATTGTATAAAGGCGGAGATGAAGCGCGATCGCGCCAAGCATACCATACTTCCGCCTAGCAAGTTCGGATTGATTCAAATCACCCGCCAACGGGTGCGGCCTGAAACCAAGATCATCACCGCCGAAAAGTGCCCCTCATGCAGCGGCACCGGAGAAATCAAGGCCAGCATACTCATCACCGACGATATTAAAAACAACCTGCGTTACATTTTACATGAGCAGAACGAACCCTCCGTAACGGTTAAGGTTCATCCGTTTCTGGAGGCCTATCTCAATAAGGGCTTATTTTTTAGCTCCATACGGCACAAATGGCAGCGTGAATTGAAGCGCAAAATCAAGGTGGAACCGGTTGGTTCCTATCAAATGATGGAGTATCACTTTTTCAACACATCTGGTGAGGAAATCCTGCTTTAATACCAACGCCCATCCTTTCATAAAATCATTATTTTTGCTTTTATGCCGTGGTAACGGCTTCAACCGTAATGGCCAAAAAGCAAAGCACAGGTAATTTCAGAAAACTGATTGTCATTTTTTGGGCTTTGATTGCTTTGCCCATTGTAGGTTCATCCTTATTGGTG
>JBEAXM010000131.1:0-7122 GCA_041159805.1 Bacteroidota bacterium | reverse complement strand
GGGTGGCTTTCTCCGTATGGTCGGGTTGAGCAGGGTAACCGGGTGCGGGGCGTATGCCGCGGTATTTTTCAGCAATCAGGTCTTCACCACTGAACTGTTCGTCTTTTGAATAACCCCAGATCTCCTTTCGAACCTTTAAATGCATCAGCTCAGCAAACGCCTCCGCCAGTCGATCCGCCAATGCTTTCAACATGATTGCAGAATAATCATCATGGTCTCTTTCAAAAAGTGCCACCCGCTCATCAACACCATCCCCACAGGTAACCACAAATCCACCAACATGATCCTGATAGCCCTTTGGAGCCACGAAATCCGACAGCGCGATGTTGGGCATGCCCACTGGCTTTTGTGTTTGTTGTCGAACCGTATGCAATCTGCACAACTCTGTGGTCCTTGCAATATCCGTATAAGCTATTATGTCATCGCCATCACTGTTGGCAGGCCACAGGCCAACAACCGCGTGCGCCTTGATCCATTTCTCATCCACCATCAGCTTGAGCATGGCTTGCGCATCTGCAAATAGCTTTCGTGCTTCCGTTCCCTTTTCCGCATCATCCAGGATTCGAGGATAGCTTCCTTTCAATTCCCAGCTATGAAAGAACGGTGTCCAGTCAATAAAAGGAACAATATCATTCAGGGGGAAATCACGCATTGCAGTAACACCTGGCTTGATTGGAGAAATAAACTCCACCTTGGTCCAGTCCGTTTTGTAAGCATTGGCACGGGCAGCTGCAATCGGAATGAATTTATCCTGGGCCCGCGATTGTGCATGCTGTTGTCGAACCCGCTCATAGTCGGTGGCAACCTGCTGCATGAACGATTCACGCGCATCCGAAGACACCAGTGAGCTCACCACAGGTACACTTCGAGAAGCATCGTTCACATGCACCACAGGATGCTTGTAATGAGGGGCGATCTTAACCGCTGTGTGCACCTTGGAAGTGGTGGCTCCTCCGATCAACAATGGGATGTCAAATCCTTCGCGTTCCATTTGCTTGGCCACATGCACCATTTCATCCAATGAGGGTGTGATCAATCCGCTCAATCCGATCACATCAACCTGCTCCCTACGGGCAGCTTCTAAAATCTTATCACAGGAAACCATCACACCCAGGTCAATGATCTCGTAGTTATTGCAAGCCAGTACCACGCCCACTATGTTCTTTCCAATATCATGTACATCGCCCTTCACCGTTGCAAGCAAAACCTTGCCGGCGCTTCTGCCCTCACCTTGCGCCTTTTCGGCCTCCAAGTAAGGCAGCAGATACGCAACGGCCTTCTTCATCACACGGGCACTCTTCACCACTTGCGGCAGAAACATCTTACCAGCTCCGAACAAGTCGCCCACCACATTCATGCCATCCATCAGCGGACCTTCAATCAACTGCAATGCTTTCGGGTACAACTTACGCGCTTCCTCCACATCCTTGTCAATATGCTCGGTGATGCCTTTGACCAATGCGTGGGTGAGACGCTCTTGAACTGTTCCATTGCGCCATGTTTCGTCGCGCTCGGTTTTTTTACCGGAGCCCTTCACGGTTTCAGCATACTGGATCAAGCGCTCCGTTGCCTCCGGTTTGCGATCGAGCAGCACATCCTCCACCAACTCCAGGAGTTCGGCAGGGATCTGATCGTACACCTGCAACATACCCGGATTCACAATACCCATATCCATTCCGGCTCTCACTCCATGATAAAGAAAAGCGGAGTGTATGGCTTCGCGCACCAAATCATTTCCTCGGAACGAGAAGGAGACATTCGATACACCTCCACTGACCTTGGCTTTGGGAAGGTTCGCCTTGATCCATTTGGTGGCTTCGAAATAATCGACTGCATTCCGACGATGCTCTTCCATCCCGGTTGCCACCGGAAAAATATTCGGATCGAAGATGATGTCCTCTGGTGGAAAGCCCACTCGGTTCACCAACACATCATAAGCACGCCTGCAGATGTCGATGCGTCGCTGTAGCGTATCGGCCTGTCCCTCCTCATCGAATGCCATTACAATGACAGCAGCGCCGTAATGCAATATCTTTTTCGCCTGCTCGATGAAAACCTGCTCCCCCTCCTTGAGCGAGATGGAATTCACAACGCTCTTTCCTTGCGTGCATTTAAGCCCCGCCTCAATCACCTCCCATTTGCTGGAATCAATCATCACAGGCAATCGGGCAATATCGGGCTCGGCCGCCATCAGGTTCATGAAACGTGTCATGGCCGCCTTGGAATCGAGCATGCCCTCATCCATATTCACATCAATCACCTGCGCACCACCTTCCACCTGGTCGCGTGCTATGGCAAGCGCCTCATCGTATTTTCCGTCGATGATCAGCTTGGCGAATTTCCGTGAGCCGGTTACATTGGTGCGCTCACCTACATTCATGAAGTTGGATTCCGGTCGAAGGGTGATGGCCTCGAGGCCACTCAAATGAAAAAGGCCATCGGGCTGCGGTTTGATGCGTGGCTTCTTTCCCTTCACGAGTTGTGCGATGCGTCGGATGTGGTCAGGTGTGGTGCCACAGCATCCACCAACGATATTGATGAATCCGCTATCAAGGAAGTCGCATATGTGATGCCCCATCTTATCGGGCGACTCATCATACTCGCCGAACTGGTTAGGTAATCCTGCGTTGGGATATGCACTTACGTAGAAGGGCGCCTTCGTGGACAACTCCTCCAGATGTGGACGCATTTCCTTTGCGCCTAAAGCGCAATTGAAGCCGATGCTTAACAGCGGCGCATGGGAAACCGAACGAAGGAACGCCTCGGCGGTTTGACCTGAAAGGGTACGACCACTTGCATCGGTGATGGTGCCGGAAACCATGATTGGCACTTCAATATTGCGATCATCGAGCACTTGCATGCATGCCATAAGGGCGGCTTTGGCATTCAGTGTGTCGAAAATGGTTTCAACAAGCAGCAGGTCGCTTCCGCCATCCAACAACCCGCGCACCTGCTCCGAGTAGGCATCTACCAATTGGTCAAAATCAACAGCGCGGTATCCGGGGTCATTCACATCGGGCGATAAGGATGCCGTCCTGTTGGTTGGCCCAATCGCTCCTGCAACATAGCAAAAGCGGTCGGGGTGTTGCTTCATGAAAGCGTCGCAGGTTTCGCGTGCGATGCGTGCAGACACCACATTGATTTCATAGGCCAGATCCTCCATGTGGTAATCGGCCAACGAAATGCGCTGGGCGTTGAAGGTGTTGGTCTCGATGATATCCGCACCTGCCTCCAGGTATTCGCGGTGGATGGTGCCAATGATTTCTGGACGGGTGATCGACAACAGATCGTTGTTGCCTTTCAAATCATGGGGGTGGCTCTTGAATCGCTCACCACGATAGTCGGCCTCCTCAAGCTTGTACCGCTGAATCATGGTACCCATTGCCCCGTCGATGACGAGGATGCGTTTTTCTAATTCGGAATGTATTTTGGTCATTGGGAATTGGTCATTGGGGATTGGTCATTGGGGATTGGTCACCCGCCTGCGGCGAGGCAAGCTGGTCACTGGTCACCGGTCACTGGTCACTTATCATTAGTCATTGGGGATTATTTTTGAAACTGCAACTGCCTACCGCCACCGCCTACTGCCGTTCAGTCACCCGCCTGCGGCGAGGCAAGTCAAATCCTGTAACGCCCCATGTTTGGAGTGATAGGTTTCATGGGTGTCGGCACAATAAGCATTGTGTTACCCATCTACTGTTAATATAATTTCCATTTTCATTGCTGTCGCGATGGCTGGAAAAGCCGGAAGTCGTATGCGCAAGGTTGCGACAGTTTATACTCCGGCTTATCTGCTCACCATCGTTGAATTAACGTGTGATATGAATTGGCACCTTCATGAAGCGAATACTTCCACCGCAGGGTTGCCAAGGCATCGTAGGGCATAGTCCCTCCGCCTTTCTGGATAAGCTGTTTATTTCAATGAACTAGCGCGAAATTAATGAATTCTTTCGAGGCAAATAAAACAATCAAATGAAAATATCAGGTATTCACAAATGCCTGTGGAACCGCAAAAATATCAGTGCTTTCGTATCTCACTTTTTGATGATCTTCTGCGAACCCCTACCTGGTAGATGAAGCAAGTACATCCCGGATGAAAGAGAAGATGCATCAAAACGGTGTACGCCTGGTCTGATGGCAATTTTCATCACAACTTTACCCATCGCGTCCACCAACACTGCATCACCTTCAATTTGGCTTAAAATGGAAAGCTCATCCTGGAATGGATTTGGGCCAACGCGCACTGGAAAGTCTGACGCCAGCTCCTCTAAACCGGTACCACTGGTAATAACAGGCAACAAACGCACCACACCCACATCCTCATTTATTGCGGAATTAAGCACCAACGTACCAGTGAGCAATATACGACCATCTCCCATCAACGCCAGTCCGTTGCATTCCTCGTTCACAGCGCCGTTTAAAACCGACTGCGTCACATATCCCTGTACATTGAATGTAAGATCGATTACTCCCGAAGTATCCACCCTTGCGGCTAAAAAGTCCTGCCCACCGGCAACGGTAGTGGAGTATCCCCCGATAAGAATTTTCATATCTGGCTGAACATGCACTTGGGTTATGATGTTGGATGTACCGGTGGTGCCGAAAGTGTACTTACCATTGGTTCCATAATTGGTATCAAAGGTACCGTTCGGTAATATTCGAGCTGTAACAACATCCCCTGTGGAAGTGGTAAGGTTACCTGCCACGACGATGCGCCCCAATGAGTCAATACCGAGCTCCGCCATATCGGAGAACGACTGGAAAACAACATTCAATGATCCAGTGCCATTAAATGTATTATCCAACAAGCCTGTGGAATCGAATCGAAGCACATGCATATCTCCTCCGGCATCGCCCCCCAACACGATTTTACCATCGGACTGAATCCTGATTCCTCGTCCAAACTCTGCGAAACCGGTTGGATTGAACAACTTTTTACCAGTTCCGTTAAAGCTTAAATCCAACTGTCCATTGGGAGCAACTTTCACCACAGCAAATTCATTATCCAATGGGGTACCACCGGTCCGGGTAACACCTGCCGCCCAAATGGAACCATCGGATGCGATATCCAAGTCGTTAGCCCTGTCGGGTCGGTTGTTGGTATTGGTCATGTCCACGAACAGCACACCTGCACCATTGAATGTGGGATCCAAAACACCATTGGTGTCCAATCGGCAAACCATGATATCCTCGGCAGCGCTGCTGGCCGGGAATCCTGAATTCACCAAAACGAATTTGCCGTCAGGTGCGATTTTGATTTTGGGTGTCATGCCTCCAATGGAACCTTGAACACCCATGGAGATACAATTGGTTCCAGTGCCGTTGAAGGTCGTATCGAGGTCACCATTGATCAGTAAACGGGTTATACAAAGCTCGAAGAAACCTGATGAAGGATTTCTGCTCAAGCCTGCCATAACAGACTTTCCGTCTTGCTGCACGACCACACCATATAAGCGATCGATATTGTTGAAGAAATTGAAGTTTTTTCTGCCGTCCCCATCAAATGTTGAATCGGGAATGTAGGTGTAAACCTGGGCTTTTGAAAAATTGACAGCCAGGAGCTGCAGCAGCACGACCAAAAAGGAGAAAGCATGTTTTTTCATTATTGAATCCGTTTTTTATGAATACAAAGAAAGCCCTTTTGGGGATTCCACAAGTTTAAAATCTTTAAGGCACAGGGCTGGATGGACCATTATGAAAACCCAAAATGTTGGGGTCCGATACAAAAAATCCGAAACCCCAGGTGGAGCTTCGGATTCATGATAAATGATTATTCGATCAATCCACAATAACCACCTGGCGGTATTGTTGTGCGCCACTTGATTGAGCAACTCCAACCATGTAGGTGCCCGCAGGGATGGATGAGATGTCAATTTGCAAGTTATTGGTTGAAACATTCCAGTCAGCAGATGATAATCGCATCACCTCGCGTCCTGTGATATCGGTGATCCAAACAGCGGAAAGACTATTGATCATGGATGCATCAAAAACGAGGTTCAATTCGTTTTGAGCGGGATTGGGGTAGCATACCATCGGAATGGAGGTTGGCTCTTCAGCACCACCAACTGTGCCCCCTTCCAGTTTCACTAAAAAGGTGGTGAAATCTCCTCCGGTCACAGCGGTGATGGTATTGGCACCTACGGTTATGTTTTGGTCGAACTCACCAGCTACAACTGCGGTTCCATTACCGGTTAATATGATTGATTTTCCACGATCAATTCCATTGCCTCCAATTCTAGCAACCCAGATCAGGGTACCCAAGGTGTTGTATTTGGCCACATAACCTTCCTTTGCCACCACACCCGGAAACGGTGTTGTACCAAAAGTGGGGTTGCCGGAAACATATCCCGTTACATAGCTAGATCCACCAGCGTCAACGGCAATATCCAAGCCCATGTCATCCAGAATGTCGCCAGCCATTTTCACCCACTGACATACACCCAAGGAGTTGTGTTTGGCGATGAACATGTTCAGATTTTGGTTGTTGCTGATACTAACGGAGCCGAAAGTGGAGTTGGCTCCAATGATACCGGTTGAATAGATATTGCCTTGTGCATCGGTATCCAAAGCATAACCTTGATCGGTATTGGTGCTTCCACCTGACTTACCCCACAAAACTGTTCCTTGGCTATCGAACTTGATCAGCATGAAGTCGGCAACAGCAACAGAGGTTATCGACTGCCCATTCGCGAGCAGAATGGAACCTTCAAAAGAACCATTCATCACGATTTCGTTGGCATTGACCTCCTTGATACCTCCTGTTTCCTCTGTACCAAATCCACCAACCTCACGTCCCCAAATGCAATTGCCACTTTGATCGAACTTGGCATAAAATGCGTCTGGATCCAGAAATGATGTTGAGCTCAAGGTGTCATTACCGAGCACGATGGATTGCCTGAAGTTTCCACACAAATAGAATCCTCCTCCTGTTGCAGGTGTGATGCCACTGGAGAAATCATCGTAAGCACCACCTATGTTGTTAAGCCAGGAACATGAGCCATTGGCCGTATCGAGAGCCGCAATAAATATCTCCTTGTAGGCAGAACCACCGTTCGAAACAGTAAAGTTGCCCACGGCCAGGTTGCCCGTGAAATAACCGGTAACCATGACCTTGCCGTCAGC
>JBEAXM010000121.1:0-5375 GCA_041159805.1 Bacteroidota bacterium | reverse complement strand
ATTCTACACCCAAGGCGGTTTTACAGATTTGTGCCGTGGACCGCATATCCCCGACACCGGACATATCAAGGCAGTGAAGCTGATGAGTGTGGCAGGTGCTTATTGGAGAGGAGATGAAAAGAGCAAACAGCTCACCAGGATCTATGCCATCACATTTCCGAAGCAAAAGGAACTTACTGAATACCTGACCTTGCTCGAGGAAGCTAAAAAAAGGGATCACCGCAAGCTTGGCAAGGAGTTGGAGCTTTTTACTTTTTCCGAAAGGGTAGGAATGGGACTTCCACTTTGGTTGCCCAAGGGCGCCCAGTTGCGCGATCGCTTGGAGTCGTTTTTGAAAAAGGCGCAATTAAAGGCCGGTTATCTTCCGGTGGTTACTCCTCACATAGGTAACAAGGATTTGTATGTCACCTCGGGACACTATGAAAAATACGGCGCTGACTCGTTTCAGCCAATCCGTACTCCAGCCGAAGGGGAGGAGTTTTTCCTAAAGCCAATGAATTGTCCTCACCACTGTGAGATCTATAAGAGCAAACCCCATTCCTACAAGGAGCTTCCTATCCGCTATGCGGAATTCGGAACGGTTTACAGATACGAGCAAAGTGGAGAGTTGCACGGTTTGACACGGGTGAGGGGGTTTACACAGGACGATGCCCACTTGTTTTGCAGACCCGACCAGGTGAAGGACGAATTCATCAAGGTGATTGATTTGGTTTTGTATGTTTTCGGAGCACTTGACTTCAAGGAATTCATCGCCCAGGTTTCGCTGAGGGACCCTGAAAACCGTACAAAATACATTGGTAGCGATGAAAACTGGGAAAAGGCTGAGCGTGCCATCATAGAGGCCGCGGCCGAGCGAGGACTGAAAACTGTTGTTGAAACCGGAGAGGCGGCATTCTATGGCCCGAAGTTGGATTTCATGGTTAAAGACGCCCTCGGACGAAAATGGCAGCTGGGGACCATACAGGTCGACTATAATTTACCAGAGCGTTTTGAATTGGAATACACCGGGGCCGACAACCAAAAGCACAGGCCTGTAATGATTCACAGGGCTCCGTTTGGTTCAATGGAGCGCTTCATAGCTGTATTGATTGAGCATTGTGCAGGAAACTTCCCGTTATGGTTGTCGCCCGAGCAGGTTATTGTGCTGGGAATCAGCGAGAAGTATAATGATTATGCTCACAAGGTTTCGGATTTCCTTAAAAATTACGATATTCGCGCCTCCATAGACGAAAGGGACGAAAAAATAGGTAAGAAAATCAGGGACGCTGAAATACGGAAAGTGCCTTATATGCTGATAGTTGGAGAGAAAGAGGCCGCAGAAAATTCCGTTTCAGTTCGAAGGCATGGCCATGGTGATTTGGGATCCATGTCACTTGAGAACTTCCAACAGATGATTACCGATGAGATGGAGTCCCAAATAGCTGGAAAGAAATAATTGAAGTACAACCAATACAGAAGGAGGTAGCACATTTCAACATTCTTTAAAAGGCCGTCAGGCCCTCCCGGTCCACGGGGTCCAAGAGGACCCAGACCCAGTCGTTATCAAAAAAGGGAAAACGAGCACAATATCAATGAAGATATCACTGCTCCCCAAGTGCGTCTTGTTGGCGAAGACATCGAAGCTGATGTTTACCCACTTGAAGTGGCGCGAAGGATGGCGAAGGAACGTGAGTTGGACCTAGTGGAGATTGTACCCAACGCCGATCCACCCGTTTGTCGTATTGTCGATTACCAAAAGTTCCTTTACGAGAAGAAAAAGAAGGAAAAAGAGGTGAAAGCCAAGACCGCCAAGTCGGTCATGAAGGAAATCCGGTTCGGACCCAATACCGATGAACACGATTTCAATTTCAAGGTGAAGCATGCCATCAAATTCCTCGAAGAGGGTGCCAAGGTAAAGGCCTATGTGCACTTCAAAGGTCGAACGATTGCATACAAGGAGAAGGGCGAGATCATCCTATTGAAGTTTGCTCAGGAGCTCGAAGAATACGGAAAAGTTGAAATGCTGCCAAAACTGGAAGGGAACAGGATGTTCTTGCATCTTGCACCGCTTCCTAAAAAAGGAAAAAAATAATCCAACAATAAAAACCTCATAGAGGAACACGATGCCAAAAATGAAATCCAATTCCAGCGCCAAGAAGAGATTCTCTTACACCGGCTCTGGCAAAATCAAGAGGAAACATGCTTTCAAAAGCCACATCCTCACCAAAATGAGCACCAAGCGTAAGCGTGCATTGACCAATGCAGGACTTGTCGACAAGTCTGATCATGCAAGGGTGGCACGTATGCTTTCCGCTTAACCGAAAAAAAACAATTCAATTATTCAATAACCAGGGAAATAGCTCCAAGAACCGATTACCATCGGTCGCTATCACCAAAAACTGAAACAAAATGCCAAGGTCAGTGAATTCCGTGGCTTCCAAAGCCAGAAGGAAAAAGCTCCTCAAGTTAGCGAAAGGTAACTGGGGTGCACGTGGAAACGTGTTAACGGTTGCAAAACACACCGTTGAAAAAGGTTTGCAATATGCATACCGCGATCGTAAAGCCAAGAAGCGCAATTTCCGTGCTTTATGGATACAGCGTATCAACGCAGGTGCGCGATTGCATGGTATGTCTTATTCACAGCTGATGGGTAAGCTGCATGCAAAGGGAATCGAGCTAAACCGTAAGGTGCTTGCCGACCTGGCCATGAATAACCCCGATGCATTCAAGTCAATTGTAGAATCGGCCAATTAAGGTCAATTCATATGAATCAAAAAGCCGTCGGATCAACCGACGGCTTTTTTTGTGAATGTCAATTGGCTATTTTTCGTCCTTATGGTAGGCGTTTATGATCTCTTTTACTAGCCGATGTCGAATCACATCCGACCCATCCAGTAAAACAAATCCGATGCCTTCAATACCATTCAACAGCGACAGTCCCTGAACCAATCCGGAGGGGGTGTTTTTGGGTAGGTCAATTTGAGTAACATCTCCTGTTACAATCATCTTAGCGGAGGGGCCCATGCGCGTAAGGAACATCTTCAATTGGCTTTGTGTGGCATTTTGTGCCTCATCCAAAATCACATAGGCATTGTCCAGGGTTCGCCCTCGCATGAAAGCCAACGGAGCAACCTCAATGGTCCCATTGGCCAAAAATGATTGAAGTTTTTCGGATGGAATCATATCCATGAGTGCGTCATAGAGGGGGCGCAAATAAGGATCAATCTTTTCCTTCAAATCGCCCGGAAGAAAGCCAAGGTTCTCGCCAGCTTCAACCGCGGGTCGGGTAAGAATAATACGTCGGATTTCACGGTTTTTCAGTGCCCTGACCGCCAATGCAACTGCTGTATATGTTTTGCCCGTACCGGCAGGTCCAATGGCGAATGTGATATCATTCCTCTGACAAGAAGTGACCAATCGGCGCTGACCGGCAGTTCGTGCCTTGACCACCAATCCGTGCTGACCATAAACGATCACATCACTCTCGGACCCGATGGGGGAGGCACTTTTTTCAGACTTTCCGCCAAGTAGGTCAGTCACAAATGACGACTCCAAGCGGCCACGCCGTTCAAACTCTTGTATCAAATCATTGACAATTGTTTCGGCTTGTGCAGACACATCGTCATCTCCTATGAGACGAAGCTCACTGCCTCTGGATACAATCTTGAGGGTTGGAAAGCGCTTGCGGAGCAATTCCAGGTTCGCATCATTCACTCCAAAAAAGTCAACGGGATTGTGAAGTGCGGGAATGGGTATTTCTTTCAATTTGAGGGGCTGATTCGGTTTTAGTATTTGAAAAGGGGCTTCGTTAAGTGTTCATAGACAGAAAATTAACGTGTTACTTTCCATGTTGTAAAATAGCTGCAGCTGGTTTAGTATTAAGTTGCTGCTGATTTAACTTTGTAACCCAAATATAGCAAAATAAGTTTTGGCCGCTCCTATTATCACCCTTACATCTGACTGGGGAATATCCGATTTTTATATCGGTGCTTTGAAAGGGCGTTTGTTGTCTTTGGCGCCCGAAAGTGTGTTGATTGATATCAGTCATCAGATTGAAAGGAGTAATCAACTGCAAGGAGCGTTTGTGCTCCGAAACGTGTGGAAGCGTTTCCCAAAAGGAACGGTCCACACCCTAATGGTTGTCGGTAGTGGCAATAATGACTCAAATTTATTGGTGATTAAATTCGATGGTCACTTTTTCCTTGGCCCTGATGATGGCATTTTCTCTTTGCTTTTTGAAAATAACATAGCCGACACGTATTATGTGATGGACGACAAGGGTGAAAAGGTTCCTGTAAATTCCGACATGATTGCCGCTTCTGCAGCATACCTTTCCCGTGGTGGTGAGGTTGCCAACATGGGCGCAAAGGCCGAGCAGGCCAGAGCACTTAACATGTGGAAGCCTTCAGCCGACGATTATTCCATCAGGGGATCAGTTATTTATGTGGATAGCTACGGAAACCTTGTAACCAATATCACCATGGATATGGTTAACGAGAATGCCAAAGGAAGGTCGTTCGAAATCGTGATGCGCAATAGTAAGTATACTGTCAATTCCATCAGTAAAGGGTACAATACCACTGTTGAGGGCGATATGGTAGCCGTTATCAACGAGTCCGGATTCATTGAACTAGCCATTCGCAATGGCAGCGCAGAGCAGCTTCTTGGTTTACATTTCGGCGACATGGTCAGAGTGGATTTCAAATGATTACTAGAATTGTCAAGTTGGAAATAAAACCGGCCAAGGCCGATGTTTTCAGGGCTCATTTTGATGAGGTGTGTGTTGATATCCGCAAATTTCCGGGATGCCTCGGATTGGAGTTGCTTCATGACATTCATTCACCAGGTGTGTTTTTTACACTGAGCCGTTGGTCAAGCGAGGCGAGTTTCGAGGCATACAGGGAATCTCAACTCTTCAAGGGTACTTGGCAAAAGGTTAAGCCATTGTTTGTTAACAAGGCCCAGGCATGGAGTCTGGCCATGGAAAAAGACTTGGGTCCAGGTGAGAGCAATACGATTGCTGTTTCCTAATTTTACATTTCCCGGTCATAATGTACGCGCTACTCAAAAAAGAAATAAACGGTTTCCTGAACTCCCTGATAGGTTACATTGTAATCGTGGTGTTCTTGACTACCATTGGTCTGTTTCTTTGGGTTTTTCCAGACAATCAGTTTTCCATTTTTGATGCCGGATACGCGAGTTTGGACCCCTTGTTTATCATTACCCCTTGGGTGTATATGTTCCTGGTGCCAGCCGTAACTATGCGGCTTTTCTCTGAGGAGCGCAAGTCCGGTACCATGGAGCTTTTGCTCACCAAACCCCTGACCGAGTTGCAAATCGTACTGGCTAAGTATTGCGCCGGTGTCATCCTGGTACTGTTCTCCCTGATTCCCACA
>JBEAXM010000108.1:0-10472 GCA_041159805.1 Bacteroidota bacterium | reverse complement strand
GCCATGCACAACTATATAGTGGATCCAAAGGTGCCCATGGGCTCGGATTGGCACTTGCATATGCCACGTATTTGATGTGCGAAAACCGGTCGGGGAACGATTCATGTGGGATGTGTTCGGCATGTTTGAAAAACGATAAGCTCGTACACCCTGATCTTCATTTCAGTTTTCCGGTAGTCACTACTGCATCCGTTAAGGAAAAACCCAAAAGCTCCGATTTCCTTTCGCAATGGCGCTATGCGGCCTTTGAAAACCCATACATGGAGCTCGATGACTGGTATGAAGTACTTGGAGTTGAAAACAAACAGGGCTTTTTATCGGTGGAGGAGGCAAGTGATATCGTGCGGAAGATGAGTTTGAAATCCTTTGAATCCAAATTCAAGGTGTTGATCATGTGGATGCCTGAGAAAATGCGCAAGGATACGTCCAACAAGTTGTTGAAGACATTGGAGGAGCCGCCCGACAACACGGTTTTCCTTTTGGTTACGGAAGACCCGGAACAGTTGCTGCCCACCATCAGGTCGCGCACGCAGCTTGTTCGAACCCCCGTTCCTGATCATGAAACAATCGCTGGATATTTGGTGAACCGATATGCATTGGATCGCACACATGCATTGAAATTGGCCCGTTTGGCTGCAGGGAACCTTGGTGCAGCCATCCGAATGGCCCGGGAGCATGGCGGTGATAGCTCATCAGGATTGGAGGACGAATTCATGAACTGGATGCGTCTTTGCTACAACCCGTTTTTCATAAAGGATGACAAGCTGGCTTGGAATGATCTCAATCTATGGATCGATGATTTAGGTAAAAAGGGTAAGGAATACATGAAGCGGTTTTTTGCTTTTTGCAGCGATGCGGCTCGTGACTGCATGTTGCTTTCAATAGGTACGCATCAAATGGCAAGATTTGATGACTCGGTTATTCCTGGTTTCAGCAAATTCAGCCGATTCATCCATAAGGATAACATAGAGCGGGTGATGGAGTTGTTATCCCACGCAGCATATGCCGTTGAAAGGAATGCGAATACCCGTATATTATTGTTAGATTTGTCTTTTAAAATGAACAAGATCCTGAATCCCAGGTCATCTTGATTGATTTATATCTGAATTTATGGGCTGCAGCTCCTGTTCCACCACCAATAATGGTCAATCGTCTCCCGGTTGTAACAATAACGGCACGTGTGGCACCAGCGGATGCAACAAGCTGAACGTTTACAATTGGCTTTCCGACATGGTCATGCCAGATGGATACAAGCCGTTCAACATTGTGGAGGTGCGATTCAAAGGCAGCCGAAAAGAGTTTTTCAAAAATCAAGACAATATCGAATTGAAAACCGGTGATGTAGTGGCCGTTGAAGGCAGCACCGGTCACGACATTGGAACGGTTTCCCTTGCGGGTGAGCTGGTTCGTCTTCAATTGAAGGCCTACGAAATTGCAGAGGACTCGAGCCAGATCAAAACACTGTACCGAATTGCCAAACCCGCTGATATCGAGAAATGGGAGGCGGTGAAGCAGTTGGAGTTCGAAACCATGCACAAGGCACGTTCCATCGCCCTTCGTTTGAATTTGAAAATGAAGTTGAGTGATGTGGAGTACCAAGGTGATGGCAAAAAAGCCACCTTTTACTATACTGCCGATGAGCGGGTTGACTTCCGTGAGCTAATTAAAAAACTCGCTGATGAATTCAAGGTCCGAATCGAGATGCGCCAAATCGGTATGCGCCAAGAGGCGAGCCGATTGGGAGGCATTGGGTCCTGTGGTCGGGAGCTTTGTTGTTCCACTTGGCTCACTGACTTCAAAATAGTTTCTACAAGTGCCGCCAGATACCAGAACCTTTCGTTGAACCCAATCAAGCTCGCTGGTCAGTGTGGCAAGCTCAAGTGTTGTTTGAACTATGAATTGGATGGCTACATGGAAGCCATCAAGGATATTCCAGATTCCTCCACCAAGTTGCAAACAATGAAAGGGCCTGCTTCCCATCGAAAGACTGATATCCTTAAGCGCATCATGTGGTTCGGGTACGATGAGGTGGAAGCGGGTATGGGTTCCGACCATTGGGTTGCACTTCCTGTTGATCGTGTGAAAGAGGTGATAGAAATGAACAAGTCTGGTCAAAAGCCACCCGACTTGATGTCATTGGCTGAGTTCGACGAGGAAGAGGAGAAGCCAGTTGACTACGCTGATGTTGTTGGTCAGGATAGTTTGACCCGCATGATGGACAAGCGGAAGAAAAAGAAGAAAAAGAAAAAGCGCGGAGGCGATGTGCAATCTGAACAGCCGCGCAACGAAAGAAGGGAAGCTTCACAAACTCCAAGACAGGACCAAGGTGGAAACCGTCAGGGTAGGAGTGGACCGCCCAATCAACCTGCAGCTGGTCAACAATCCGCGAATAGGAATAATCAGCAGCGTCGAGAGCGTCCGCAGCAAAATAGACCTGCTGGTGAACGAAAAAGCCCTGACCAAGCGAAGCCGCAAGGTCCGGCAAGTGTTCCTCCCAGAAAGATGCCTTCCCCGGAAAATACCCAAGCGCCATCACCACCACCGCCAGCAAACAGCCCTAGTCCGACATCGGGAGGCGGACGTGTGAGGCAAATTCCGCCACGAACCAATCCAAATACCGAGTCTTGAAAACAGGATTCTTTTTTATTCTAGGTGTCAGTTCCCTGATGCTCTCATCATGTGGAAAGGAAACACTGTATGAGCAGAACTTGAAAATCGAAAATACAAGTTGGGACTCAAAGGCCCCTGCGGTGTTCGAAGTTGATGTGAAGGATACGATCACCGGCTATGATTTCTTCATTAACCTGAGGAACTCTGGTTCCTATGGCTTCAGCAATTTGTATGTATTTGTGGTAACCCGTTTTCCGGGAGGACAAGTGACCCGCGATACGGTGGAGTGTATCATGGCAACACCTGAAGGGGATTGGATTGGTACCGGTTTCGGTGATTTACATGATCAATCCATATTGTTCAAGCGTGCGGTGAACTTTCCCCAAAGCGGCAAGTACAGGTTTGAACTGATACAAGCCATGCGGGAGGACCCTTTGGAAGGCATCTCCGACGTAGGATTGAGGATTGAAAAGATGTCCGACACAAAATAAAAAAGACCCGCTATGCGGGTCTTTTTTGTAGGAGTCAAATGCGAACGCTTAATAGAACTTGCCTCTGTTATCGGTGATATCCGCTTTTTCCTTTAAGGCGCTGAAGATGTCATTGAAGGAGCGTTGACCGGCCTGGTCTTCGAATTGCTTTTTCACCATTTTCAAATCCGGGGCTGCAGCAGGATTTGAGATGCTGTCAACCACAAGTACAAATACGGCGGTGTTTCCTTTGAAGGGCTTGGAGATAGAGCCGGTTTTCGTACTGAAAGCGGTTCCAACAAATGCTGGTTCCACACCCACTTCGTTGATATAAGACGAGCCGAACGTCACTCCCTGGGCGGTCTTAACAGTAGAGCTTGCATTGGCTGCAATCTGGTCAAGCGTGGTTGCCTTTGAGTTGGTGACTTTGGCTATGAAATCAGCTGCCTTCTTGTCCGTTATAACTTTTGTTTTAACTTGTTCTTTGGCTTGCTCAAAAGGCGCTATTCCTTTTTCACGTACATCAACCAAAAGGGCAACCACAAAACGATTTCCCATGTCATAGACCTTGGAGATTTCACCTTTTTCAGATTGATATGCCCACTGAATCAGCGCACGAGGCGACTCAAGTCCTGCAATGAATTTATCGGTCTCCTTCACATTGTCGGCAACACGCTTATTGTAACCCTTGTCTTGAATGGTTTTTTCAAACAACTCGGGTGAGGTCGCTTTTGTTGCAAACTCGGTTGCGTTGCCGTAAGTGTTTTGAAAAGTTTTGGAGCTTGCTGAAATCTTGCGGTCAATTGTGGCTACTCGAACTTGCTTAACGGCCGCAGTTTGGTCGGTTACTTTAATGAGGTGGAATCCGAAGTTTGACTCAACCAATGATACCGAACCTTTTGAAGTGTTGAATGCGCCATCTTTGAAACGAGGATCCATAGGACTGGAACGGGTGATCCATTCCAGATCGCCGGCTTTTTGGGAGGCGGCAGCGTCATCGGATTTGGTGCTTGCAATCACGTCGAACATCTTTCCGTCCGTCTTGATCAGGTTGTATAGGCTGTCGGCCATTGCCTTGGCCTCTTCCTTGGAGCGGGTGGCATTTGAGCGCTCAGCTCCTGCAAATGCTACGAGGGCATGGCTAACACGGATAGAGTCAGATGCTTGGGCTGTTCCAATGAGCTTGGAGATTTTGTAAAACCCGTTTTCTTCGTAGGGACCCACAACCGCACCTGCTGCAGCGCTGCCGAAAAACACCGTGTCGATAGCAGGTGCCAAAGTGCCTTTTTTGTAAAGTGTAATTTCATTCCTGGTCTCGGAATTCAATGCAACGAAGTCCGTGTCATTGGGAGCGGTCTCGAAAGAGGCTTTCAATTCAGCTACCGATTTCATCGCACTTTCACGGTCTTCCTTGGATGGTGCCACCTCGAAAACAACATACTCCATTTTACGGGATGCCTCTTGTTCGAATTCATCCTTGTTTGAATTGTAGTAGGCCATCAACTCGTCGTCATTGACCTTGACAGTTGAATCGGGAACAGAAGAATAGAGGAAGCTCACATAACGTACGGATGCCGGCTTTGATTGGTGGTCTGCAAATGCCTTGGCTTCAAGGGAGGTTACGAACATTCCCTTTTTCACCATTTCAGAATACTTTTCACGGATTCGATCCTCCTTCATGAACTTTTCGAAGTTCAACCATTGCGCAGCGGTTTTTCCAGAGGGATCATTCGTTTCCATGTTGGTCAGGAACTGAACAACCGTTTGTGGTGAGAACTCTCCTGTTTTTGGGTCCTTGAAGGCGTCTTTGATTTGAGGATGTGGGTTTTTGCCCACTGCCATGTCGCGCAACTCCTCTGCTGAAACATCCAAGCCGACTTTTTCATACTGCTTGAACATGATTTCCTTGTTCAGGAGGTCATTCCATGCTTGATCGCGAAGCGATTCCAAGGTGCTTTGGTCGACCGTCTGATTTCCAGTGTTGTTCTTGTAGTTTTCGATGTACTGCTCAACAGTCGTTTCGAAGTCACGAACATCAATCTCTTTGCCGCCAATTATTGCAACGTCCGTGTTTTGGCCTGACAAGAAGCTGCTATTAGAGGTGAGTAAATCCCCCAAAATGAAAGCAACTAGACTGAAACCAACGATTCCAATCACTAGTCCGGCTCGATTACGAATTTTTCCGATTACTGCCATTTTTATTTAAATTATTGAATTTCAATTTTTTAATTAAAAAAACACCGAATAAACAAAGGGTGCTTTTATGAATCTGCGAAGATAGGGTTTAAATCGCCAATAATCAAGCCGTTGAATGGTCTTGATGGATGGTTATTGCTCCCGCTCTTTTTGTTGTTCGAAATTGATTCTTTGCTTTCTTCTCACCCAATAAAAAATCGCTGCTATGGCAGAAAATGCCAATGGGAGTACTGCGGAGCCCGCACCTGATGTAAAAAGATTATAGGTGGTTATTCCTAAGCCGGTAAGTCCGAATACCAGCCATGATATCTCAAGGATTCGTAGGATTTTCATTCCGGTTGATGTTTATGGTTCCTGTTATTTTGAATATACGATAGTTGGAGAATTCCTGGTCAGATTCGAAGCCGTTACCGAATATGATCTTGTCGTTTGTAGATATCTTCACAAACTCGTTACTCGATATTTTCTTTGTGCCTTCATTCCACACCAGATGTTCGGTATCCAGTTTTTCTCCTTTTGCATTAACAACCTTTACATTTCCAAACGCTTCCATGGTCTGCGATTTGTCCTTTTTGATCGCTTTGGATGCGGTCAATGTGGTTTTGGTCTGCATCCCGTCGTCAAAAAACTCCACTTGTATGCCTTCAGGCATCTCGGTGTAGGGGTCTTCTCCACCGAAGCGGTGCATGGTTTTAGCTTTCAGCTTCACTTTGACCAGCGCGGAATCGCTGTAAATGACGTTCAATCCTTGGGCTGATTCAACTGGCATCTGATCCTTGCCGGTGATCAATTTCACCTTCTCAATATCGTTTTCGCAACCGAGTCCAAACAAAGCTATGAAAATGGAAACTGATATCAACCCATTGAATGACTTACCCACTGCGATTTTCTTGTCATCGAACAGTATGGAACGATTAGTCTTTGGGTTCTTTGATGTCATTCGTAGCGAGGTCGCACAAACCAAATGTCGGCCATTGAAATGCCTATCGAGAATTTCAGGTAATTCTCCTCAATGAGATTGTTTTCTGTTGTGCCACGCTTCCCTGCCTCAAGGGCGAATGATATGAAGGTGGGAGGACGTTTTGAAAAACTCTTTTTCAAACTGAGGCCAAGGGTCACACCGTATTCTTTTAACTCTGTGTTTTGTAGATTCACGTATGAGGTTCCGTATTTCAGTCCTGCCCTGAATGCGCTTTTTTCCAAATACCGTTCATATCCTAAGCTTGCGCCGTAATTGTTCGTTAAGGGGTCCTTGGTGCCGAAGTTTTCGTATTTGCTCCAATCGTAATATGTGAAATCCGCGCCCAGCAACCAGGAGTTCGCCTTGGTTACCGACAATCCACCACGGATGTATTGAGGCAATCTGATGCTGCCGTTCGAAGTTTGTTCGTTGATAACGGAGTCTTTTACGATTTCGCCGCCTGAGATCGGTGATATCGAGTAGTTGTAATAGAAGACATTGTTTTGAGCTGCGACCTTGTTTGAAATAGATCCCGTAAGTCCCGCACTCCATTTCAACCCTTTGGTTTCTCCAAGGTCATACATCAGCCCGTAGTTGATGTAAAATCCTCGTAGGGTTACCCCATTTACGTATCTGGAGCCGTAGTAGAATTGTCCGTCAGGGAACTCCACGCTTTTTATCTGGTCAATGGTTCCAAAGAGATAAGAAATATTGGCTCCTCCACTCAGGCGTTTGCTGATTTGCATACCCACTCCGAAATAGAGTTTGTGGTAACCTCCTTTTCCTTGGTATTCGTATTGCACCTCATCAATACTTGAGGTGTCGATATCCGTTTTCTGATTGTCCACAACATTGTATCCGGATGACGAAAATGGAAGCAGTCCGAACGAACCAGATATCTTCTGCTTCTTTATTGGGAAGGCTAACGCAAAATGTGAAAATGTTGCCGAGCCGAGCGTGTTGGTTCCGTTATTGCTTTTCAGGTTTCGAATATCACCACGTGCTCCGAAATCAAACACCGTGTTGGTGTCGGCAACATAACTAGCGGGGTTGATGTTGTTGATGTAGAAAGGTGAGCGTATGGCTGCTCCAATTCCTCCCATTCCGTTTTGGTAACAAAATCCCTCGGGAACTATTTCGCCAATACCGAACCTGGAGTACGGTGAATATGTGGATGTTTGAGCAAGGGAAAGTTCGGGTAAAAGGGCTAGGCAAAGAATAATGACTTGCCCGCTCGTCATCCAAACAAATTTATTTTTCAAAAGCATTGATTTTCAATATTTCGTGAAGCCCTTTCAGGGTCAGGTCTGAATCTACAAAGATGGGTTTTTTTTCGAGTTTGTCCTTGAATCTCAAATGGTCCCCTCCCGTGAGCACAACCTTCAGTCCGGGGTGCGAATTTTCAAAGCTTTTTACCATGCCGTTCATTTCGCAAAGCATGCCATGTTCCACTCCTGAACGGATGGATCCCTCTGTGGATGAGCCGATCAATTCCGGGAACACATCCTTTAGGTTTTTGAAGTAAGGCAACTTTCCGGTAAAGGCGCTCAACCCCTTGTATCTGATTTTCAGTCCGGGTGAAATGGCGCCACCTAGGTAGGTTTTTTCGGCGACAACCAAATCGTATTTGATGCAGGTCCCGATGTCGATTACCAAAGCGTTTTCAGTTGGCACCAGTACCGATGCCATGCTGGCATTGGCTATTCTATCGGCCCCCAAGGTTTCTGGTGTCTTGTAGTGGATTCGTACAGGGAGCTTTAGTCCACTTCTGAGGTTCAAAGTATTTTCAATCCCGAAATGCTTGAGGTCAAGTTCCAGCTCGTCGGAGTCTTTTCTGACCGAGGAAAGGATGGTGTGTGATGGTTTTGACGGTAGCTCGGCGAGAAAGGAGGAGAACCCCTTTGGAGTGGAGCCCTTGGACGAATACCTGGCAACAATCTGATTGTCTTTGAACAACGCCGCCTTAATCAAGCTGTTGCCTGAGTCAATTACCAGGTATATCAAGGTCTTTTTTTTTCAAAAATACGGACCAAATCACGTATTGTTCATGGCAACACCAATTAGGTTCGTTTGAATTACAATTAATCGATAAAATCCATACCTTTGCACCCTGTTTAACGGTGATGTAGCTCAGTTGGTAGAGCGCAGGACTGAAAATCCTTAGGTCGACGGTTCGATTCCGCCCATCACCACTAAATTGCTCGGATACAATAACTAATGGCACGCTTTGAGCAGGTTCTTCTGGTTGACGATAACGAAATCGACAACTTCATCAACGAGAGGATCATTTCCTCCTCCGGTTTTTCCGCCAATGTCACAGTCAAGTTTTCAGCTGATGCAGCGTTGGAATACCTGAAAGAGGTTGCCAATGACCCCAGCAGGATTCCCGATGTCATTTTCCTGGACTTGAATATGCCTGTCAAGGATGGTTTCGGATTTTTGGAGGATTACAACAACATCGATGATGCTGTCAAGGCCAAGGCCAAGGTTATCGTACTATCGTCTTCCATCAGTCCCGACGACATCAACCGGGCATCAGTAAATCCTCATGTTTACAAGTACCTCAACAAGCCGTTGAGCGAAAAGTATTTGGATTCAATCTGATCTATTCTACCCAACTTCGTTTTTAATTCTTGATAGGGTTAGCCATTTTTCTGATGGAGGCTTCGTCCAGGCTCACAAATTGAAGGATCCTACCTGTATCACGGTTCATTTCCCTGAAATCGCTCCAAAGCTCGTTGATGCGCTTCACCTTTTTGCGGAATTCTGCTGGCTTCATTGCAGTTTTCAGGATCTTGATGAACAGGTTGGTAGTGTCGAACTCGGTATCGTTGTCGCGTATCTGACGCTTCAAGCTGGATACGATTTGTGAACACAGTCCATCCTCACCCATCATGGCATATTGCATTGCCTGGAACAATTTGATCTCTACATCGGTCTTGATAATCGCTTTCAATGAAAGACGGTTTCGCAAATCGTTCATGGATTTGGCGGCGCCGGCATTGTCGCGCTGGTAGAACTTGGTTGCTGCCTGGAACTTCTTCAGGGTTACGAACTGGTAGGTTTCGTTGATGTCGAAGTCGATATGGTTTGCATACTGCTCACAGAATCGTGTAAGTGAATCCAGATTGCCGTCTGACAGGTATTTATCCAGCTTGGCATCCATGAACCGGGCCACATGGAATGACATGGCATGCATTTGGCATAATTCCTCCATGTGCTCCAAAGAACAATCGTGATAGTGGTTTGCCCTGATTTGATTGCCTGCTTTCTGGTAATATTCGAAAAACAACAGGTCGGTGAGGGGCTTGATGTTTTGGTAGAAGGTATCCAGACTGAATTTGTTGAAGATGCGGCTCATCTCAGTCAAGGTCTTTTCAACCTCCAACTCTTTTGAACGGATACTTTCCTGGTCATTTACGGTGAGCAACATGTGGTAGATGTTCACAATGTTATAAAGGACGAACAGGCGGTGCGAATCATACAAGTCGCATATGTTGATCATTTCCTTGCGGATGTTCTCCAGCTCGTTCAACAACGGTTGCTCGGGATTCAGAAGGTACTTGCCGCATTTCAGGACAAATTTGTGGTACAACCCTTCTGCTTTTGATACGGCAAGCGAAAAAGCCACGTGCTTCTTGTACAAGCGGTCATAGTGATCGAATTGCTCATCGTACATGTGCAATTGGGCCAAGGTCTTGTAAACGACAATAAGTTCAGATGACAGGTCGTACTCGATCAGCTGCTTCTCCAATTCCTTAAGTGCCCTTATCGAGAACTCTTTGTTGGTTCCGTACAGGTGTGCCGGTACACGAGTGACCTCATCCATAAGGATGCTGATCGGGTTGCGTACGTTTTTAGAAAGTATGGCTGCAATCTTTGAGTTGAGCCTTGACTTGAGTGTATAGTAGGCGCTGGAGTTAACCTGCAAAAGATCCATCATCTCCGAGTCCTCAACATCGCGTTGGCGAGTGGTCTCAAGCACCATAAAAGGCTTGTTCTTCTTTTTACCCGAAACCTGCATTAATAGGTCCTGGTATTCTGCGTCCGTTAGTTTTTTGATGGTTTTGTTTAAGATATCCATGGCTTGTAGTGTGATTTTTTCTCAATGAATTGCGGTTTTGTACGGATGTAATCGTGTAAGGTTTCAATATTTTTTGATCAAAAACCCATCATTTACCACGGCCGCCATTATACATATATAGAGGTGTGTTCAGATGCCTTGGGATTTTATC
>JBEAXM010000052.1:0-8292 GCA_041159805.1 Bacteroidota bacterium | reverse complement strand
ATCCACGTATGGTTGCTTTCCCAGCCACTTGGCAACCTCCATCTGGTCGATGGTTTCCAGTTTTCCAAGTTGTTTGTAGATGCATTTGTTGAAAGCTTCACCTCTGGCGCCTGTGCCTCGGTTGTCGACCGATACGATGATGTATCCTTTCTGAGCAAGCAATTGGAACCAAAGCCAGTTCATGCCCAGCCACTCGTTTTTCACTGTCTGGCTACCCGGCCCGCCGTACATGTATTGAATGACCGGGTATTTTTTGTTTGGATCGAAATCTGCCGGTTTGATCATCCAACCGTTCAGCTGGATATTCTCCGATGTGCTGAATTGGAAGAACTCGGTAGTTGCGAGGTTGTAATTGGCCATTCCCTCGGTGATGCTTTTGTTGTCTTTCACCAAGCGGATGAACTTGCCTTTTGCGTCATAGAGCTTGACCACCGGCACCGAGTTGATGGTTGAATTGGTAATGAACCGGTACTTGAATCCTTCACTGAAATATGCCGAACATGTGCCCGGCTCAAGCGCCACGGTGCTTATTTTCCCATTTGCAGCTGCCTTGTATACGCCCTTTTCCATCGGACTCTTGATGGCAGCTTGAAAATACACGTCGCCGCTCACGGCATCGTAGCCATAGAAGTCGGTCACATCCCAGCTGCCTTTGGTGATTTGTTTTACCAATTTGCCGTTCATGTCATAACGGTAAAGGTGGTGGTAACCATCATTGGTCGACGACCAGATGAATCCTTTGTTTTGTTCAAGGAATGTGAGGTTGTCGGTCACTTCGATGTATCGCTGGTTTTCTTCCTTGAAGAAGATTTTTGATTTGCCATCTGTGGCGTTCACCGAATACAATTCCAAAAGGTTCTGGAGTCGGTTCATGCGCATGACGCATAGCTGCGATGGAGTGGATGTCCACTTGATACGTGGTATGTATTGGTCTTGTTCCTTGTTTACATCGGCGATAACGGTTTTTCCGGACTGCAGGTCGTAGATACGGATCTCCACCTTTGAGTTCTCCTCGCCCGCTTTCGGGTATTTGTACAATTCCTCCTTTGGATATGATTCTTTGGAATAGTAGGTCAGGTTGAATTGCTTCACATTGGTTTCATCGAATCGGTAAAAGGCGATGAACCTGCCATCGGGTGACCATTGATAACCTTGATCGAACGAGAACTCCTCCTCATAAACCCAGTCGGTTGCACCGTTGATGATGCTGTTTTTTGCTCCGTCGGTTGTAATGGCCTTTTCCGCACCGGAATTAAGGTCTTTGATGAACAGGTTGTTGTCGCGCACGAACGCCACGAATTTACCTGAGGCATCCACGGTGGCGTATTGTTGTTTGCCGTTATCGGAAACGCTGGTCAGTTTTCCTGATGCGCGATCGAAAATATAGTGGTTGGCCTTCGTGGAGTGACGGTATATCGGTTCGCTTTCTGAAGCGAAAATGATCAGTTTTTCATTTTCGCTGAACGAATAATCGTCGATGGTGATGTTTTGCGGGTTCAGCTTTTTGCTGAACAAGGTGTCAACAACCTTGCCGTTTGCGAACGAAAGCCGTATGATGCTTTGATCGGATTCGCCACCAATCATTTCAGAATAATGTATGCCATCCTTCATCGACCTTACATCGTTTAGCCCCGACGCGAAAAACTTCCTGCTGGCCCAGATGTCTTCGAGCTCCAGGTTCTTTTTTTGTGCGTTGGCGAATGAGCCAAACAATAGCAATAGGGCGGTTGCTACAATAGTCAGACGATGGTTTATCATATAGGGCTGTTATATGCTGTAAAGATAATCAAGTGCATTTTAATGGTTAATTTGGCATCTATGGAATCAGTGGTTCAAAATCTGGTGGTTCAACGCACCGCACGATATTACACCTTAGGCGACCCCAACAGCCAAATAACTGATATCTTGATTGTTTTGCATGGTTACGGAATGCAGGCAGGTGCTTTTTTGGCTGATTTCGCGCCGTTGCTGATGCCGGATATGCTTATAGTGGCCCCTGAGGGTCTGTCACGGTTTTATCGTAAGGGATTTGAAGGAGAAGTGGTTTCCTCTTGGATGACCCGTGAAGATCGTCAGTCTGAAATAGCTGATCAGCGATTTTTTCTTAATCGGCTGTATGACCGCTTGACTGAAAATAATAGCTGCCGGATACATGTACTTGGTTTTTCCCAAGGCACCGCCACGGCCACCCGATGGATGGTGGGTAATGAGCGTACGTTTTCAAATTTGATCTTGTGGGGCGGTGATTTCGCGCCCGATGTGGAAGGACATATCAAAGGGGTATCCAAAATTCATTGCGTAGTAGGGTCATCCGACCCTTTTATCCCGCTGCCGTTGTTTGAGGAAAGGTGCGTCATGATGGAAAACAGGGGATATCAATTGGAGCGACATGTTTTTGCGGGAGGCCACAACATCCCCGCCGACATATTGACTGATGTTTGGATAAAATCCAAAGGACAACCATAGTTTCTTTAATGTAAAATCCATGAGAATGAAAAATTTCAATTTACTTTTTATGATACTGCTGTTAATTCACGGCTGCTCCAAAAACCCATATAGCGGCATGAGGGAAGGGAAGGTGGTTTATGATTTAAAGCTGGATGCGGAGGAGATACCAGTGCTTTTGGATGCTATGATACCATCCGAAGCAACATTATGGTTTAGCGAGGGTAGGTCGGTGTTGGTCATTGACGGTGCCGCAGGAATAATCAAGATGAGGGTCATATCTGATCCCGAAAAGGGTGTTTATGCTTCTTTGGTTTCTCTTGCAGGCGAAAAAAACGCTGTTGTGGCCAATCCTGATTCTGTTCAGTCATTCTATTCAAACAGGAGTTCCAGGCAGGTTCAAATTACCGGAAATACCAAGACACTGGCCGGTTTAGAGTGCAAGGAGGCAATAGTGAGTGATACCTTGGGTAATGTGTCCAAATTCTTTTTCACGAATGATTTGGATGTAAAAACCCCCAACTGGGGCATGGCTTTTGCTGAAGTCGACGGATTGTTGATGGAGTATGGGTTCGAGTTCGATGGAATGAAAATGCTGCTGAAAGCCAAAAAGGTAACAGCCGATAAGCCCGACCCAGCCCTTTTCGAAATCCCTGACGGTTATGAAATCACACGGGAGCCCTGATTTAACTCCAAAAGTGACATTTAAACCTATCTTTGTTTAAGTTGTTAACCCTACATGCAGAAATTCGCCAAGTCCTCGGTTTTATTTTTTCTCACGATTTCAATCCTCGTGTCCTCATGTTCCAACAGCACACAGGAGAGTGATTTGCTCAACGATGAACCGGACACTTTGGATCTTTCGAGCCAGGATGTTGATCCCAAAGACACGACTACTTCCCAAAACCAAACTCCTGACAGTCTGAGCAAGGTTTTATCTGATACCATTTCCGAAAACACGAAACGGGATTCCATCGAACTGACTAAACGGAGCCCCTATTTTGGAATCAACAATGGTAAAATCGTATACGATGTAGCCATCGAGGCCGAGGAGATGAATTTCATGATGCAGGCCATGATGCCCAAGGAGGCCACCACCTGGTTCAAGGATAACATGACATGTATGGTGATGAAAGGAGGGGGAGGGATGATGGATTTCAGGGTACTCAATAATCCCGACAAAGGTGTTTTTGCCAATATGTTTGCGGGCATGGGACAGAAAATGGCCATACTCATGGACCCCGAAACCGCCTTTGGTGCTAAGAACTCAAAAGTCAGGGTCACCGGCAAAACCAAAAAAATTGCGGGGGTTGAATGCAAGGAGGCGGTCATCAAAGGTGATTCAGGTAGCGTGTCAAAGGTCTACTTTACCGATGAGTTTGGTCCCTCTCAGGGCTATGGGTCACTCGCCAAAAGTGGTATCAAAGGGATGATGATGGAATATCGTGTGGATATGCGAGGCATGAAAATGGTGCTGAGAGCCAAAGAAATAAAGCAAGAGGAGCCCGACCCGAGTTTGTTTGTCATACCCGATGGTTACACGATCAAAAAACGCGAAGAATTGGGTAATGGCTCCTAATAGCTATATTTGAACCTGCAACAATTAAATCTCTGAAAATGAAACGCAATCTCTGTTTTGGTGTTCTCACTATTCTTTCTTGCCTTCTCTCTATATCTGCAATTGCTCAAAAAAGCATAGAGGAGGGAAAGGTTGTTTACGAAATCAGCTTTCCTGAGAATGATTTTGATGAGCAAACATTGGCCATGTTGCCTACTCAATCAACCATGTTCTTCAAGGGTGGTTTTTCCAGGACGGAGTTGAGCATGGCCATGGGAATGGAAAATGCCTCCATCTATGATGGTAAAAGTGGTAAGGTAACTACCCTCACCAACATGATGGGTAACAAAACTTACATGACCATGGATGAATCAAAGGATCAGGAAAAAGCGGAGAAACCCGAAATTGTGAACACGGATGAAACCAAAACCATTGCCGGTTATTTGTGCAAGAAATCGATCATGAAAATGAAGGATGGCTCCACCATGGAGCTCTATCACACCGACAAGATATCCTCCAACATGTCTGGGGTACCCAACAGCAAGGAGTTGGGTGGGTTCCCTCTCGAGTTTTCAATCAACCAGATGGGCTTCAAAATGAAATTTATTGCGCAGTCTGTCACCGCCGAAAAAGTATCAGATGACCTGTTCAAGGTTCCTAGCGACTACAAGTTTGTTACGCCTGAGGATATGCGGAAAATGTACGGCGGCGGAAACTGAGGTTGGTACTTTACTTGGAGGTGACCACGAACTCAGTTCTCCTGTTTTTTGCTTTGCCCTCGGCTGTGCTGTTATCTGCTACTGGTTTGGTTTGTCCGAAGCCCTGATAACTCAGTTTTTTCGAATCCAATCCTTCACTAACCAATAGGTCGTAAACCGCCTTGGCCCTTGCCTGGCTGAGCTCCATGTTTTTATTGGCATCTCCGGCATTGTCCGTGTGTCCGTGTATGGCGACCTTAAGGGATTTGTTGTCTTTCAGGTAGCTTGCGAAGTCCTTCACAATGCTCCTCGTTCGGTTGTTTAATTCAGCCGAATTCGTTTCGAATAGGATGTCGTTGAGGTTATAGGCCGCACCAACCTTTAATTTCTCCACTTTGACATCGGTGGTCATTATTTTGCCAGCGGCGGTGTCGGTGACTTCCAGGTAGTGCGAGTTGTAGGCAGTGCCTTCACCTTTTACTGTCAGCAAGTAGTCGGAATCCAATTTCACAACCGAAGAGTAGTGCCCGGTGATGGTGTCATATTCTACATTGATGATTTCACTCGTGTTCATGTTCTTTAGCTCAATCTTGGCAGATGATGGAATGCTGTCCGATTCGCTTCCGATTTTTCCTTTTACGAACAGAACTTTTTCAGGTCGTTTGTCGGTAGGTATTTCAAATGAGTAAATGTCGTAACCTCCTGCGCTTGATAGCTTATTGCTGGAGAAGTATCCCGTTTTCCCATCAGTGCTCGTAAAGAAGCCCACTTCATCGCTTTCGGTGTTGATCGGATATCCAAGGTTGACAGGTTTACCCCACTTGCCGTTAGCGTCTTTCTTGATCATAAAGATGTCAAAACCTCCCATACCTGGCAAGCTGTCGCTGCTGAAGTAAAAGGTTACGTTGTCTGGATGCATGAACGGTGACTTTTCATTGCCATATGTGTTGAAGGGCATCCTCGTGGCCTTGCTGAAGCTCCCTTCAGACTTGGTGGTCATGTAAATATCACTGGTGCCGTAAACGGGATCACGGTAGGTGGTGAAATATATCGTTTTATTATCAGATGAGAGGGTGGGTTGTGCGTCCCATTGTTTTGGGTCATTGACATTACTACCCATGTTGTTGATGTCAGACCAAGTTTCACCAATCTTCTGCGAATAGCACAAGTCAAAATTGCCGTTTATGTTTCGCGTAAAGACAATGAAATTGTTGTCTTTATTGATTGATGGTCCTCCTTCATTGTTATTGTTGCTGCTGTTGAAGGGTGGTGGCATAGGTGCACCTTTGTCGAAGGAGCCCGAGGAACTCCTTAAAGCCAACATCAATTTCTCAACACTGGTCGGTGTCAGCGAACCTTTTTTTGCCTCATCAAACCTTCTGGTGAAGAAAAACATCTCGTTGTCGGGTGAAATGGCTGCCAAATATTCAGGGTCGGAGGTGGAAACGCCTTTCACCGGTTCTGGATTGAATGGAACAGGGTTCGTCATCAACTTCGCCCTGAACAGGTAGGTCTCTGCAGTTTTATTCAATTCCTCTTTTTCTTGCGCAAACTCAAGAAAGGATTTCAAATAGGGTATGCTCTCTTCAGGCTTTTTGGTGTCGTACAGGTAGACTCCTAAACGGTAGTGCGCAATCATGTCACCATCGGGGCATAAACGGATGAACCGCCTGTAGCAATCTTTCATGGTGACCCAATCCTTTTTGGAGAATGCAAGATTTCCAAAAGCAAGCAACGCAGCCGCATAAGTGCTGTCCTCCTGCAAGCAGTCTAGAAAGACGGCTTTGGTTTTGTTGTAATCACTCCGGTCCTTTATCATTCCAGTTGCCTCATCAAAAAGCTTCTTGGCTTTCTTTGACTCGGACTGGGGACAAAGTTTGATATCCTGGGTGATACCCAGTAGTGGCATTGAGAGGAACGTACTTATTAGGATGGTTCTTAACATCAAGGTTATTTCGGTTTTCCAAATAAATCCCTCAATCGGTCTTCTGCTTCCTTTTTTGCTTTTTCTTCCAATTCCTTTTTCAACCGCTCCGCTTCCGCCTTGGCTTTCGCTTCTGCTTCCTTTTTCAACTGCTCGGCTTTGGCTTCCGCTTCTTTCTTTAGTCGATCCGCTTCAGCTTTGGCTTTGTCTTCAAGCTCGTTTTTCTTAGTCTCGATAATGTCTTTAATCTGCTCCTTCGGAGATGCGACATCGGCTTGGCTGGCGGCGCCGAATCCAACATCGATTTTAGGGTCGTTGACGGTTCCTGTTATTCGGGAGCGGACAGTCATTTCCTTGCCCATGGAGTAGCTGGTTCCGGCAAGTTTATTGGCTTTTTCAAGCAATATATTGATTGCCTGGCTTGCATCAAAGCCAGCCACCTGCATCGGTACTTGTGAAACAACGAGGTAATCGATGGTTTGGTCGAAGCCGCTGGATCCGGACACATTCGATTTCACACCGGATACAATCAAATCAAATGGGTCCACGTTCACCCTGCCGTTTTCAAACTTGAAGGATAGGTTCAGGTTGTCAACTGGGAACTTCTTGAATTGATCCATCTTCAAGGTTTCGGCCAGCTTCACCAATGGCTTGAAGTTGTCGATGGTAACATTTGCAGTCATCAATTTCCCTCCTCCCGTGAGGGTGCCGTATATGGGCTCCATGTGCTGGTCCATCTCTCCCTTAACGGAGAAAACAGAAGAATATTTTCCATTGCATTTCTCCGCGATGGGGGCCAACTTCTTTACAGATACGAAAGCATCATAGGTTTTTCTTACGTCGAGGCCTGACAATTCCAAATTCATGAAAAAATTCGGCTTCTTGAGGTCTTTGGTGTCATAAAAGCCATTGATGGAGACCCTGCCTTCCAACATTTGAAAGGAACATCCATTGAGCCCCATGGTGCGATCGCGGATAACCAGGTTTCCAGTCGCATCGGATAACTTATGCTCGTAAATCTCAATGATCTTGGACCGCAATGACAATTGGAAGTCGATGTTCTTAGGTACTTCGATCACACCGGTCGGTTGACTGTTGGTTGCAGTAGAATCAGGAGTGTCCGAAACAAAAGCATTCATATCGAACATATCGGCATTTATATCCAAGGTACCTGTCAGCAGCTGGTCTTCCTTGAACATATAACCCATCAGATTATCAATCCAACCCGAGGCGCTCAACTTGGTTTTTCCCGATTGCAGGTTGAACCGGTTCAAGGTGATGTTTTTGGGGTTGAAGATCAACTCGGCCGAGGAGATGTCAAGCCCTTGCTTGAAGTCGGAGCTAATGTACTTGAATTCGTTTAACGTTAGAATGCCTTCGGCGCGGAAGTATTGGTATCGTTTGTTTTCGATGGCCGACATTCGCCCGGAAGCAGCCACATCCGCCTCCAACACACCGGAAAGCTTGGTTTCATTTTCCAATGGGAACATTTTAGCGACGTTGGAAAGGTTGATCTTTCCTTTGATGCTTCCATCAATCTGCGGGTCCGATACGGGCGTTTTCACCAAAAGCCGCATGTCGAATGGATCCTTGCCAATTTCCAAATGCATTTTCGATAGGTCGATTATGGTGTGATCGGGTACCCCGTCAGGGTTGTTCACTTTGAG
>JBEAXM010000047.1:0-5987 GCA_041159805.1 Bacteroidota bacterium | reverse complement strand
TGAGAATAAATAATGTAGACGGAAAAGTACATTGAAAAAAGAGAAACAAGGGCGGTGCATGCACCGCCCTTGCGCTCCCCCTCTTGCCCCGATAGCTATCGGGGTCGAACCAAGGATTTATTTAAATCGCACCCTGAGTTGGTCAATCATTTCGGGATATGATTTGAGGTTAAGGGTGTACTTTTTGGATTTCATGGCCTTGATGTGCTTTTCGATTTTATAGGCTTGAGCGCTTTCTAACTGATCAATCACCAAAAACAACTCCCAGGGAATTCCTTTGGAGGTAAAACTTCCAGCATATTTTCCTTGATTGTGTTGAGTCAATCTTTCAGAAACAACATCAGTGGTTCCAACATAGAAACGATCAAGTTTTTGAGAATAAATAATGTAGACGGAAAAGTACATTGAAAAAAGAGAAAAAAAGGGCGGTGCATGCACCGCCCTTGCGCTCCCCCTCTTGGGCTCGAACCAAGGACCCCATGATTAACAGTCATGTGCTCTAACCAGCTGAGCTAAGGAGGAATAACCTTCTCTATGTTCTACACAAGGAGAAGACCATCTTTCCGCTTGAGCCACCCAGTGGTATCTACTACTGGGCTAAAGCACGTGTGGGATCTTGTTGAAGAGCGACTTTCCAAAATAATTGAAAAGGACTGCAAAGATAATGCATTGATTTTTCAATCTCAAGGGGTTTGATGATTTGGATTTGCTTTGATAATCAGTGGATTATGTATAATACTCCATCCCAATACTTGGGAAACAAAGCAAATGCTTCGTTCTTAGCCCCACCTGAAAACCCATTCAAAATTGAATGGTTGAATTCGTTGGCTTTTTTCCGTACCTTGTGGCTTGATTACCAATGCGCTGGCACCCCTTGCAATACACGCCAGCCATTCCAACTGCTGCTCCATGAAACGTTTAGCCCTCTGGCTAGCGCTGATGATTCCCTGCTTTTCATTCGCGCAAAGCACCCTTACTCCTGGCGACCTCGCCGTGATCGCTCACAACAACGACAACGCCGACCAAATCATCCTGGTGGCACTTGCTCCAATTGCACAAGGCACCGTTGTTTACTTAACCGACAATGCCTGGAGCGGAACTGCACTGTCTACAGTGGAAGGCACATGGACCTACACCTTCCCATCCAACGTAACAGCCGGCACACGTATTTCCCTCACCACATCCACCCCAGGCATCACATCCGTTGGAACGTGGGACCTCTCCACTTCAGGCGACCAGATCTTCATCTACCAGGGTTCCTCTTCAAGCCCTGCATTCATCTACGGCTTCAGTAGCCGCGCATGGGTCACCGGCTCCACTAGCTTAACCACCTCCCGCCTACCAGCCACACTGATAAACGGAAAAACCGCACGCGATTTTTCCAGTGAAGTCGACAACGGATACTACAACGCAACCTCCACCGTAGGAACAAAGGATTTCGTCCTTACTCAAATCGGCACCACCACCAAATGGACCCGCAGCAACAACAGGTACGCCTCATTCCCCGCCATCACGTTCACCGTTTCTACAACCACCACAGGTGGTGAACCTACATCTCAACCAACCAATTTCACTACGTCATCGGTACTCACTTGGTCTTACAACGTGAATTGGACTGCATCCTTTCCAGCATGCGATGGCTACCTCGTGTTGCGCGCCGATAACAATTCACCAGTGAACGGCACTCCGGTTGATGGTGTCGCCTATACCATCGGCGACCAGATTGGAAATGCCAAGGTGGCTTACATCGGCAGCTCCACTTCCTTCAATCAGAAAGGGGGCGTGATTGCTTCCTCCAACTACCAGTACGCCGTTTTCGCCTACAATGGATCAGGAACATCCCGCAACTACAAACAATCCACCCCGCTCACAGGTATCGTTGCCACACCCGCCACAGGAGTTGGAACTTATTACTCAGGTATCAACACCGCATCCACCGCCTTTATCAGCGATCTGCAAAACCGCATCCGCAACCCATACACCGTGGTCGATTACGCACTGTTTGATGAAACCATGGTTGCGAACTTTGCATTCACCGACACCGCAGCAGGTAAGAAAATCGCAACCTGTGTGTACAGCGGTGAGCGAGGAATGTATGCGCCTCCGTTTGCTTGGACCCCCACCACTCCTTTCAGCCGCGAACACACCTGGTGTCACAGTTGGATGCCCACTGCCTCTAGCACCACCACTCAGGAGTACGCAGACCAACATCACCTGTTTGTTGTAAACCAAAACAACGCCAATGGTGTTCGAAGCAACCACCCGCTTGGCGAAGTGGCTAATGCAACCTCCACCTACCTGCTTGGAAGCTATGGCACCGATGCCAACGGAAACCTTGTTTATGAACCACGTGAATCTCACAAAGGGAATGCGGCACGCGCCATCCTTTACATGTCGGTTCGCTACAACGGCGTGAATGGCTTGGATTGGACGTTCAACAGGTTGAACAATGTTATTCTTCCTTCGCTCAACGAAGATCCACAAGATCTGCAACTGCTACTACAATGGCACAGCCAGGATCCACCCGATGCAGAGGAAATCGCGCGCAACGATTATATCCAAAGCATTCAAGGGAACCGCAATCCGTTCATAGATAACCCTGACTGGGTCAGCTACATCGACTTCACCAACTTGTCATACAAACCAGGTAACTATACGATTGCCACATCAAAGACAACATCCTTTGCAACTACGCTTGCAGCATTGCCAACTCCGTTTGATGATGAGCTGACCGTTCGTTTGGTTTGTGCGGAACCATCCTCCGCGGCTTTGAAAATCTACAGCATTGACGGTCGGCTGATGCATTCTTCCATTATGCAACTTTCGGCTGGCGCGAACAAATCCGTTCTGAGTGATTTGGACTTACCGAATGGTATGTTTATCTTGGTAGCTGAGGTCAGCGGTACGGTGCTCACGGAACGCATCATCCGATCCTCATCAAAATAAACATGCTGCTTCGCGAAGTCGCCACCACCGATCAATCACGCACCACCATTCTCATCCGTTTGGTTGTGGGACTCGTCTTTTTATCGGAAGGCATCCAGAAATTCTTGTTCGAGGAACTACGTGGAGCGGGGCGATTTGAAAAAATAGGCCTTCCCTCACCAGAGCTGCTCGGCCCCATGGTAGGTGGATTCGAAATCACATGTGGCATCATGATTCTACTCGGCATTTATACCCGACTCGCTGTGATCCCAATCATCGTGATCATGATTGTTGCGTTTGCAACAACCAAGTCAGAGATCCTGGCGCAAGATGGTTTCTGGGAGATGCTGCACCGCAGTCGCACCGATTTTGCCATGCTGCTTTGTGGCTTGTTCCTTTTGGTGAAGGGTAGCGGTGGCATGTCGTACGACCGCAAACTGATGCGATAGTTCGTCGAATCTATCAGACTTGTAACTCTTTTGCCCACTGCTTGATGGCATCGCGCACCTCGCGGAATCCCTTCAGGATGTATTCTTCACTGCCTGTTAATTTCGCAGGATCCGGAAAGGGTTGATGGCTTTTTTTCGTGGCTCCGGCAAAAACCGGGCATCGGTCGGCGGCGTGGTCACAAACGGTCACAACCAGATCAAAAGATATGTGTGCGTATTCGTCCACATGGTTCGAGGTGTGGTGCGAAATGTCGATGCCATCCTCCATTAGCACCTGAACCGCACGCGGGTTGAGTCCGTGTGTTTCGATTCCGGCGCTGTAAACATCCGCAACATCTCCATGAAAATGCCGCACATATGCTTCCGCCATCTGACTACGACAACTGTTACCGGTACATAGGATCAAAATGTTTTTCATTGGTGATACCATTTTTGCTTCATCCATAATGCAGCCCTTACCAAAAGGATCAACGCGGGCACTTCCACCAACGGACCAATGACACCGGTAAATGCTTGTGGCGACGCAATGCCAAACACGGCAATGGATACGGCAATCGCCAGCTCAAAGTTATTCCCGGTCGCGGTAAACGCGATGGCGGCATTCTTGTCGTATGACAGTCCGCTCCACTTACCTACAGCAAATGAAATGAAAAACATCAATACGAAATAAATCATCAGCGGAACAACTATCATCAATACATCGCCCGGTAATTCAACAATCATGTCGCCTTTCAAGCTGAACATGTACACGATGGTGAACAACAATGCGTACAAGGTGACGGGTGAAACCACAGGTACAAACACACGATTGTACCATTCAATGCCCTTGTGCGAAATGAGTATCCGGCGCGACAAGTAACCCATCGTAAACGGAATACCCAGATAAACCAGAACGCTTGTTGCGATATCGGTAACGGAGACCTGGATATCCATGGCTTGCATACCCAACCAAGGTGGTACTACATTCAGGAAAAACAAGGCGTAAGCGCTATAGGTCATGATCTGGAACAAACTGTTCATGGCAACCAATATTGCACCCTGTTCGCGATTGCCGCCTGCCAGGTCGTTCCACACAATCACCATGGCGATACAGCGGGCGATGCCTATCAATATCAAACCCGACATATAGCCAGGGTGATCATGTAGGAGTAGAAACGCCAGCACGAACATCAACAAAGGCCCCACCACCCAATTGAGCACGATGGACAGCCACATTGTTTTAGTGTCGCGAAAAGCGGCAGGAAGCAGTGAGTAGTCCACCTTTGCCAATGGTGGGTACATCATCAATATCAAACCCATGGCCAAAGGGATATTGGTGGAGCCAATCGTTACGCTTTCGCTGATGTCCTTGATGCCGGGAAACAAAAAGCCCAACAGGATTCCAATGGCCATTGCCACGAATATCCATAGCGTTAAATAACGATCAAGAAACTTGAGCCTCGGCTTCATATGAATCAGCAGCAGCCACCCCCAGGAGTGCAGCTACCTCCAAGTTGGGCCATTGCGATTTTGGTTTTAGTTACCGGGATGCCACAACGGTCGGGTGCCAAGCAATCGGTTTGCAACGGTTGAAGATGAAAGAAGCGGCCGTCGAAATGTAGTCCATAAATTCCAATGGTGTCTTCCTGGTACTCGAGCTCCACCTCCAGATCCGAATTCAGGATATTCGATTCATAACTTTCGATGATGGACAACAGTTTTTCAGAGGTAAGCCGATGGTCAAAGTCCTTTGCCACCCATACCTGAAAGGTGATGCGCTCCTCTTTGCGCATCGTTCCACCACAGTCAACAAACGTTTTGGTCTTGTGTCCCACCTCGGTGATGTGGTAATGTGCAGGGATGGGGTTGCCATCCAGATGCAAGAGCACGGGATGTGTGGTTTGTGCCAATGACTTTTTTAGTTCAGATAGTATCATGATGATATTTGTTTTAACAACATTTTTGGTCTTGCCGTTCCAGCTGACCTGAAACCTTATCGAGGAAGGCGGCTAACTGCCGGATGGCCTTTCGGTCGATGCAAAAACAGGTAGCGGTCCCTTCAATCGTGCCCGTGATGACGCCAGCGTTGCACATGGCCTTCAGGTGCTGGGATACGGTGGATTGTGCCAATGGCAGTTCGCTGACCAACTCTCCACACTGGCAGGTTTCCGACTTTGCCAATTGCTCTAGTATGGCAATCCGCGCGGGATGCGCCAACGCTTGAAACAAAGCGGCTACGCGCAAGGTCCGTTCGCTGTAATCGTGTGTTTTGGTGGCACCCATTGGCTTTTATTTATCGCAATATTACGATATTTTAAGCCGTTTGCAGCGCTTAAAAGCAAAAAGCCGCAGGAAATTATTCCTACGGCTTTGAATATGAAGGATGATGGGGTTATCTGCTGACCGCGATTTTTGTGGAATGTGCGGTGCCGTCCGATTGTGCACATCCAATGATCTGAAATACTTAATTAAAAAGTTCTTAGCCATCATGTTTCTCTTTAGGTCTTTTCCTGGCAACTCCGCTGGAAACCCTATCAAATATCATTTTTTGGTGATGACGTAAATCATATACGCCTGCATACGGGAGATCTAATATTGCATCAGAAACAAAATCGTGGATATGAAAACGCTGCT
>JBEAXM010000026.1:0-6665 GCA_041159805.1 Bacteroidota bacterium | reverse complement strand
CCATCCATGGTCACCTTGATGCCGATGATTTCCTGATTGACGGCACCTGCCTGTGTGGTAGAGGTGTTTTGAGAAAAAATGTTGGCGGAGCTAGCTACGTAGTTTTGTGCATTGGGGTAAGTGTTTACCGAGAAATCATCGATGTACATGTTGTCACCAAACGCACTTGTTCCTACAATACATACGTACACGTTTGCGGTGTTGTAGGTATTGGGGATGATGTAGTTATAGGTGTACCATCCGTTGGCCGCAACCGTAGGCGCCAAGGTGATGGAACGATTGATGGCGGTGAGTCCGCTTCCGGTTTCAGTCAACAAAAGCTGAGAGGCGCTGCCTGGGGTTACAGTGGCGGAATCGTTTATAAACACCTGGATGTTGTCGGTGTTGGCTGGGTATTGGTCATTCCTGTACAATTTAAAGGAAAGCGCCGCACCGCCTGCAGGTATGGCCCGCATATCCAGTCGCTTGGAAGCGATGAAAGACGCTTCCGTAGCAGGAATCGCAAACGATTGGAATCGAATGCAGTTCGAAGCCGAAGGAGGTGTAACAATCGGGTTGGCGCTTGATGCACCATTCAACAGATCCCATTGGTTAATGGGATTGGAACTGACCCCGTATTTACCCTGCGACCACCCACGAGGTAAGGTCGTGGTGGGAAATCCGCCAGTGACTCCGTCAAAGTTTTCAGCGATAACGGTTTGAGCAACCGATAAACTGGGTAAACCAAGCAACATGACAGCGGCAAACCAGAGTGACTTGCGCATAGCTGTTTTGAGTCGGAAGTAGGTAGTTTTTGTAATCATGATACCTGTGATTGGTTATGTGAAGACTGATTCTACTATTTGGTTATTGGTGCAATTAAAACCGACTTGGGTAGTCGATAGTTTACACCTTCTCGCGTCAAATATAATGATATCAAAATGATTTACAAACATTCTGATGACATGGAATTGGATTTATCCGATAAAATATGTGAAATGTTCAATTTTTGGGTTAATGGATTGATTGTCAAATGTTAATTTAGTTGAAGTTACAAATGACTGCTTCGGAATTACCAAACATTTGGGTAAACAGAGTTTAATTATGGGTAAAGGATGCAATCAACGACTTCAACCCACAGCTGTTCAAAAGTGCGTCAAACATTAGCGATACAAGCCATCATTATTTTTTCAACTTTGAGGAAGAAATCCAAACAACATGATAAAGATATATAAATTATTGATTATCACTACTTCCGTATTGTTTTTCCACACTTCCATCGCTCAAAAAAGCAAAATGACGCCGGAATCGCTGTGGGGCCTGGGCAGGGTTTCGGCCCCTACCCTGTCACCCGATGGCAAAACGGTGGTATACTCCGTGAAACGGTACCTGATCAAGGAAAATTCGAGCCAGGACACCATGTACTCTGTGAGCTCCAATGGTGGAACCTCCACCGCAATCGCACTGCCCGAAGACAAGGCCTATGGGCCCGTTTGGCATCCAACGGGCAACCGAATATTTTTCTTGTCGTCGAAAAGCGGCTCCTCACAAATCTGGTGCATGGACCCCGATGGAAAAAACAAGTCTCAAGTGTCGAGCGAAGACAACGGCGTTACCAACTTCGGTTTCACCCGCGATGGGAATAAGCTCTGGTTCACAAAGGACGTGCAATCTTACAGTGCCTTGGGTGGCATCAACAAAGGCCTTGACAAGACAACAGCTCGTGTCTATGATGACCTCATGTACCGTCATTGGGATCAATGGGAGGACAACCTACGAAGCCATGTTTTCGTTGTGGATTTCGACAACAAGAAAAACAAATTCGCCAAACTGCCTTACGACATCATGAGTGGCGAACCTTACGATTCCCCATTGATGCCCTTCGGCGAAGCCGACCAGATAGCATGGAGTCCCGATGGAAACCAGATCGCATACACCTGCAAAAAAGTTGCTGGAACGCAAGCTGCGATGAGCACCAACTCCGATATCTACCTCTTCAACCTCACCACCAAAAAAACCACCAATCTGTCGGAAGGCATGATGGGATATGACACGAAGCCCGCCTTCTCGCCCGATGGGAAATCAATCACATGGCTGAGCATGGAAACGCCCATGTTTGAAGCGGATAAAAACCGGATCATGCTCTATGACCTGGCCAGCGGCAACAAAAACGACCTGACCGGGAGCTTCGACTACTCAGTAGACGCTTATTTATGGTCACTTGAGGGCAAGGAGTTGTTTTTCCTCTGCGGCATCAATGCCACAGACCAGATATGGAGCGTTTCCACAGATCCCAAAGCACCCAGCATCAAGCAAATCACCAAAGAGGTGGCCGACTTCGGCGGTATTGCCGTGGCAAAAGGTCCGACTTTGGTTGCCACAAAAATGAGCATCTCCCAGCCGGCAGAAATTTTTTCAATCAACCTGAAGGACGGCAAGCCATCACAAATCACCTTCGCAAACAAATCGGCAATGGATACCCTTTCGATGGGAAAGGTGGAGAAGCGGATGGTGAAGACCACCGACGGTAAGGAAATGCTCACCTGGGTGATTTATCCTCCCGATTTTGATCCAAAGAAAACATACCCCACGCTGCTCTATTGCCAAGGAGGTCCGCAAAGCACCGTGTCGCAATTCTTCTCCTACAGGTGGAACTTCCAATTGATGGCCGCCAAAGGATACATCGTGGTTGCTCCCAATCGCCGCGGCTTGCCATCATTCGGCACCGACTGGAACCGGCAGATTTCAGGTGATTGGGGCGGACAAGCCATGCAGGATCTGCTCAGCGCCATTGATGATATCTCCAACGAGCCCTATGTTGACAAAAACCGCAGGGGAGCCGTTGGCGCCAGCTTCGGTGGCTATTCGGTTTACTGGCTCGCAGGAAACCACAAGGGTCGATTCAAATCATTCATCTCCCACTGCGGTGTATTCAATTTGGAAAGCATGTATGGAACCACTGAAGAATTGTTCTTCGCCGACTTTGAAATGGGCAACCCCTACTTCGAAGACATGAAGCCGCGTTCCTACACCGATTTCAACCCAATCAACTTCGTGAAAAACTGGGACACCCCTATCCTTATCATCCATAACGACAAGGACTACCGCGTGCCCATCAGTCAGGGAATGGAGGCATTCACCGCAGCCCGACTGAAAGGAGTACCCGCACGTTTCCTGTCCTTCTCCGACGAAAACCACTGGGTCACCAAACCACAGAACGGCATCATGTGGCAACGGGTGTTTTTTGATTGGCTGGGAACATACATGAAGTGATTGGTTGAAGGACCCTCGTTATGCAATCCTTCTTAACGAGAATGCGGATGGAACGGATTTGTCAGATTGTCACGTATCTGATTATTACCCATCAGCAAAGCAGCGCTCTACCTGGCTTCCGCTTGCCGCCGACTGATTTCGGAAATGATGTCGTCGTACATGACTGAAAAAAGTTCCGGGTGCGAGGCATACCAACTGAAACTTCGGTTGAAAAGGGAAGTGTCGACCTGGTGCTTGTTCAGACTCAACAGCAGAAGCCGGCTTTTGTCATCTTGTTTCAAACCCAAGTCATTCGCTTGCATGATTCGAGATTCTGTGATATGTATGGTGGCCATTACCTGTACCATGCTGTCGCGAGACAAAACATTGGCGGGGGGCTGCAATTCCTTGGTGGAATTCTGATCACATCCAGCCACCAAAACGAGTAGCCACAGTAAACCGGAGAACACTGCTCGGTTGGTATGCGATATGCCGTATCCGGTAGTGCTCATCGGTCTTTTTCAAACTTTAGTCGCATGCCACTGGGTGCATCCACCAAACGGCCGTCGTTCCATACCGTATTGCCGTTGACCAGTGTGCGGACAACAGTTGAGCCGAACTTCACTCCCTCGAATGGCGACCAACCACACTTGTATAGCAAATTGGATCGATCAACTTTGGTGGGCTTGTTCAAGTCAACCAATACAAGGTCTGCGAAATATCCCTCGCGGATGAATCCGCGCTCGAGCAACCTGAAGCAGCGCGCCACGTCGTGCGACATTTTGCGTACCACGTCTGTCAATGAGATTTTACCTTGCTTATACATCTCCAACATGGCCAAAAGGGCGTGTTGCACCAGCGGCCCTCCACTTGGCGCCTCTGTGTAAGTCTTCGTTTTCTCACCCAAAGTATGCGGAGCATGGTCGGTTGCAATCACATCGATACGGTTGTCGAGCACTGCCGCCAATATGCACTCGCGATCAGCAGCGGATTTTACAGCAGGGTTCCATTTGATCAAATTACCGAGCGTTGCGTAGTCACTATCGCTGAACCAAAGGTGATGAATGCAGGCTTCGGAGGTGATTCGCTTTTGCTCCAAGGGTCGCGTGTTATCAAACAGCGCAAGCTCCTTGGCCGTGGATATGTGCAGTATGTGTAATCTTGTATTGTGTTTCTGGGCGAGTGCCACGGCCTTGCTGCTGGACAAGTAACATGCCTCCACGCTACGAATTATGGGATGGTCGGCAGCGGTGAGGGAGGCACCCTTTTCAGCGATTGCCTTAGCCAGGTTGTTGCGCACTGTGGCTTCGTCTTCGCAATGGGTAGCGATTAGTGATGATGTGTTGGCAAAAATTCGTGCAAGCACATGATCATCATCCACCAACATGTTTCCGGTGGATGAGCCCATGAAGATCTTGATTCCGCAAACCTTTTCAGGATCCGTACGCATTACCTCGTCGTAATTATCATTGGAAACGCCCATGAAAAACGAGTAATTGGCGGGCGACTTGTGAGCGGCCAGATCGTATTTCAGTTGCAACAGCTCCTGAGTAAGAGTGTTCGGGACGGTGTTTGGCATCTCCATGAATGAGGTGATACCTCCGGCAACGGCAGCCCGCGACTCGGTGTGTAAGTCGCCTTTGTGGGTCAATCCCGGCTCCCGAAAATGCACCTGATCGTCGATGCAGCCAGGTAAAAGATGCAGACCAGTTGCATCAATGATTTCACAACCGCCCTGTGGCTCACCTATGGAGCCATCAATACGTTCAATGCGTCCGTCTTTTATCAAAACATCCCCCACAAAGACCTGGCCTTCGTTGACGATAGTGGCTGATTTGATGAGAGTGATTTTCATTGGCATCAAAAGTGGAACATGGATTTAGCTTATCAAACGGATTTTCGCGGGTTTATGAAGATGTGGAAATTAGTCATTGGTTATTGGTGAATTGGGGAATTAGTCATTGGTGAATTAGTCATTGGTGAATTAGTCATTGGTCATTAGTCATTAGTCATTGGTCATCCTTCTACAGACACAGTCCAGCACTTTTCACCTTTCACTTGTCACTTGTCACTTGTCACTTGTCACTAATCACAAATTTTTTCCTACCATCTCCTCTGGCTTGACCCATTCATCGAATTGTTCGGAGGTCACGTATCCCAGGTCTATGGCGGTTTGCTTGAGGGTTTTTCCTTGTTTGTGTGCTGTTTGGGCGATTTCGGCCGCTTTATAGTAACCGATTTTGGTATTGAGTGCCGTAACCAGCATGAGTGAATTATCGAGGTTGGTTTTGATGTTATCGTGTAACGGTTCGATGCCTACAGCACATTTATCATTGAACGAAACACATACATCGCCGATGAGTTTAGCGCTGTGTAAAAAATTAGCTATCATCACGGGCTTGAACACATTCAGCTCGAAATGTCCAGTGGCGCCACCGATATTAATGGCCACATCATTACCCATCACCTGGGCGGCAACCATGGTCATGGCCTCGCACTGGGTGGGATTCACCTTTCCTGGCATGATGGAGGAACCGGGCTCATTGTCGGGGATGAAAATCTCACCGATGCCGCAACGGGGTCCGGAGGCGAGTAATCGGATATCGTTGGCGATTTTCATCAAGGCACAAGCAACGGTTTTCAAAGCACCATGTGCTTCAACGATGGCATCATGTGAAGCCAATGCTTCAAATTTGTTTTCAGCCGTCACGAAAGGCAATGCTGTCAGCTTGGCGATATGATTGGCAACGTTCACATCGTAACCATCAGGGGTGTTGATGCCCGTGCCCACAGCGGTTCCTCCCAAAGCCAACTCCGACAAATGCGCCATGGTGTGCCTGATGGCGCGCATGCCGTGGTCGAGCTGCGAAACATAACCCGAAATCTCCTGCCCAAGGGTGAGCGGCGTGGCATCCATCAAGTGCGTCCTACCGATCTTGACCACATTCATGTGCTCTTTCGATTTGGTATGGAGCGTATCGCGCAGCTTTTGCATCCCCGGAAGGGTAACCTCCACCAACATCTTGTAGGCGGCAATGTGCATGGCCGTTGGAAAGGTGTCGTTCGATGACTGCGACTTGTTCACATCATCGTTGGGGTGTATGACTTTCTTCTCATCTGTCAAGGAGCCGCCCGAAAGGACATGTGCCCTATAAGCAACCACCTCGTTCACATTCATGTTGGATTGTGTCCCCGAGCCGGTTTGCCAAACCACAAGCGGAAACTCGGAGTCGAGTTTGCCATCAAGTATTTCATCACAAACCTTTCCAATCAAATCACATTTTTCCTGTGGCAGCACCCCGGCATCGCGATTGGCCAAGGCAGCCGCTTTTTTCAGATATGCGAAAGCACGGATGATTTCGACGGGCATACGATCCGTCTCACGGGCAATCTTGAAATTCTCGATGGAGCGCTGTGTCTGGGCTCCCCAATAA
>JBEAXM010000022.1:0-2560 GCA_041159805.1 Bacteroidota bacterium | reverse complement strand
ATTATTTGGTCATTGGTCATTGGGGAAATGGGCGCGGGGCTTGCTTAGTCATTTGTCATTGGGGAAATGGGCGCGGGGCTTGCTTAGTCATTGGTCATTAGTCATTGGGGAAGTAGCGGTTGGCGGATTGTATAGTCATTAGTCATTGGGGAAATGGGCGCGGGGCTTGCCTAGTCATTGGTCATTAGTCATTGGGGGAGAAAGGCGGGAAGCCGTGGCAGAAAGCAATTGAACACGGATTTAGCAGATAGAACGGATATCCACGGATTTGTTGTTAGGACGGATTTAATAATCGACGAAAAATTTATCCGCGCTGATCAGCCAGACCCGCGTTATCAGCGTTCCCATTTGGTCTCTGATATAGTTTCTACTGATTCTGAGCAACTACTCACTACCCACTACCCACTACCCACTACCCACTACCCACTACCTACCACCTACCACCTACCTAACAAAAACCGAATACGGATCCACTGATAATTCCATCTTGAAACCCGAAACCAATGACAAACTGTTGAGGTCTATCATCGTCAGATATCCATTGCGCCCACCACAGGATGAAGTATGATGCGGTATGGGACCACCGGAGGTGGATGTGTTCCGATTCGCCACATACACCACACCTTCGGCCTCATCCACCGACAAACCATGCGGCTGGAATCCTACGAAAACATCCTTCACATGTATCATTGCATCCATGTCGATTACTGTGACACTGTTTCCCACCTCGCAACTCACAAACAACAGCTTGTTGGTAGGGGACATCGACATCTCCAGGGGAAACGCAGCCGTTGGTACTGCATCAATGAACGCATCGTTGGCAGCATTGAAGATGCGTACCTCGTTGCGACCTTGACACGTGACAAAATACTTGTTGCCGTCGGGACTGAAGGCGATTTCGTGAGGGTCAGCCAATGGACCACCCGAAGTGTTGATGTTGATTTCGGTGTAATCGGGAACCAACGGATTTGACAAGTCGAATTTGTAAATCTTGTTGCCCACTTGTCCGGTAACATACAAAAAGTCACCATTAGGCGACACCGCACTACCATGCGGATTGGAAAACAATCCAGGATCCTGGTAAGTGGCCAAAAGCTGCATGTTCACCAGATCCACATATGCCACACGACCGATCACCGAGAAATCCACCACCCAAGCCTTGGTACCATCGGGAGAAAGCGCAAAGGTGTTCCACGATCCCTGTGAAATCACCGCTTCCCCTACAAACGTGTCATCAACCGTACGGTATTTCTGCAACACATTGCCATTGATGAACGAAACGTACCAATATTGCCCATCAGGCGATTTACGGATCATGTGAGGCGATTCAATGCCTGCTGAATTGCCAACATTGACACAACGCATGGCCACCTTGGTTTCAGCATCATGAATGGAAATCAAATCACACCCTTGGTTTGCCACATAAAACTTCGGACGATTCGGATTGTCGGCAAACTTCACGCGACCTTGGCAGTCGGGAGCACCGGCATCAATCCAGTTCTTGATGATTTGTATCTCCTGTGCTGTCAAAGGAGACGCATTAAAGGGCATGGTAGGTTGTGAAACTGGACCTTGAAGCGTATCGGTGTTGATGTAAAAAAACAGCGTGCTCTGGTCGCTACGGTAAGGTACACAAACCGCACCATTCCGGTTTCCCTGGAACAATGCCTCCCAGTTGGACAGGTCAAGTCCGCTGGCGGCATCCTTGCTGATGCTGTTGTGGCACCCCGATGTGGCGCATTTCTTCACCAATATTTCGGCAACCTCCGGTGGATAGCATCCATCATCAAATGGCTCGGGAGCCACATCGTATTTGCAACCGCTCCATGAAAAAAGAGATATTGCCGCTAACAGCAACATCCATACAAATCGATCACCTGCTTTAAACATGTTTTATCAGGGCTGTGACACCATCAGGTTACGGGATGTGATTCGTCCTTGGGAATCGTAAACAACACAGCGGTACATGCCGTTAGACCATTCGGATACGGGAATCTGCACGGTGTTTCGTTCACTTTGAATGGATAGCACCTCTCGACCGGTCACATCGATGAAACGGATGGTTCTTCTTTCTGCGTTAGCGCCATCAGCGAAACGCAATACCACTTGACTGCTGGCAGGGTTCGGATACAATTGGAATTGAATGCTCGCATCTGCATACTCGGCAACGCTGGTGGTACTGTCGAACCTGTAGATGGTAACACCTCCTGCATAATTTCCCGTGAGTATTTCCCTTATGCCATCGCCAGTGATATCGCGTGAAGCAACGGTGATGCGTTGCGGCTCGTAAATGCCATGGTACATGGAATCCACCAAGCTGAAACTGCCCAGCAGGTTGTTATCAATGTTGTTGTATTGGTAGATGTAACCATTTACCGCTCCCACCAGCAATTGCGTAACCCCTGCACTGTCGTACATGTAAGGATAACTGTAGCCATATAAATTGAAGGCATTGTTCACCAACACCCCACCAAAACTGGAAGTTGCCAGGGTGAATGCAGGAACGGATGGTGTTCCGGTGTTCTCGTAATAGTTCAATGTTCCGGCGCGTTCTCCCACC
>JBEAXM010000323.1:0-3229 GCA_041159805.1 Bacteroidota bacterium | reverse complement strand
TTTTAGGTCAGCACAAAACCGCATCATTTTTTGAAAATTATTTTTGCCATGGGGCGGCCCTTCGGCTGGCTCAGGGCGGCGCTTTTTTCAGGTCACCGGTCACCGGTCACCGGTCACCGGTCACCGGTTACCAGTCACTGATATCCAAAAATTAACGGAAACACAAACACCACCACAGCCGTCCACACCGTATAAATCGGTAAAAATGTGGCGATGCAGTTTTCAACCTTGCCGGTGTCGGAATGGTTTCTCAAGACCCCTGTTAGGTGGAAAGTGATCCAAACGAGATTGGAAAGGATCAGGATGTTTCCAACCAACACAGCCAATCGGTTCGGAGTGATGCCCCACTCGTTGATTCGGTAAATGATGGCCGTTAAGGCGATGGTATTGATGATGACCGTTACAAGTGCTAATAAGGTCAGAATCCAAAAACCCAATTTGTTTGTGGGTCGCGAGGTTGATTCCACCGTGGCAAACAGGATCAATGCCATCACTGCAATCAACAACATGTTGAATACAATCAGGAAGTCGCGGTTCTCATAAGGATTTTGGCCTGTAGTGATCGAGGTTGCCAAATATATAACTAGCGTAATCAATGCAAGAGGCGAGAAGATGCGTGCAATGAGTGGAGAAATCTTGTTGACCATGTTGGGATTGTTCTCCACCAAATAGGTGCTCACAATCGGCGATGCGGCCAGTCCCCATACCACCACGTTTTGTAAATACCAAGTGGTGATGTCGATACTGATGATGGAAAACAGTCCAAGCGTTAGCGCGGTCAATATGATTCCGGCCAGCAGGATGATGGTATTCATAATCAATAAATCACCGTTGAACCGCAGGTATTGTATGCGCATGGGTTTTGCGCCTAAAGTACACCCTGAATATGCGAATCCTACCAGCGCCCAAATGAGCAACGGCAAGTGAATACATGCCAAGATGAATGTATCGCTTTCATCATCCATTGGGAGCATATTGATGTATATACACGAAGCCAGCATCATTCCAGCCACCGGCCACCATTTGCGCACGGTCAGTTGCTGGTTGATGATAAAATAGGCGGCAATCAATGGAAAGGCAATGAAGGCAAAGTTGGTGGCATAATAGTACTCCTCAATCATGCCCACCCATCCAGGAAGCTTGGCAATGATTCCCGCAAGAAAAGCGCCGACCAATACAAACACCAATTTCCATCTGTTATTGCCCTTTTGCTGCTGTACTCCGTATTGCAACCTGGCATTCCACGCTTGTGCTACAGGATGGTCTTTTATGGAGGGATAGACCTCCGCAAAAGCCGTTTCGAAAGCAATTCCTTTTTCACGATAGAGTTTTTCAAGCGCTATCGGATCGGATAGATGTTGGGTGATTAAATCTCTTAGTTGCATGTATTGTGTCGTTGGAATACGAGTGTTCATTCATCAAGACTTTGCGAAGGGATGCCATATTGGTTCCATTCTTCTTCGCAATGAATTTTGGTACAAACGTATGGATTCCATTAAAAGTATACAAAATACCCCGATTTGTGTAATGGATGTTTGATACGATACAGCCATCATTGCAAAAAAATGAGAATCATGAATAAAACCATTTTAATTACTGGATCCAGCAGCGGGATCGGAAAAGCCACGGCTAAGATGTTTCACCAAAAAGGTTGGAAGGTCATTGCTACCATGAGAAATCCTGAATCTGAAACGGAACTTGCAGATTTGGATAACGTTCTTCTTTGCAGATTGGATGTATTGGATATGGACTCCATCCTCGAATCCGTTAAAAGGGGTATAGAGCGTTTCGGCAAAATCGATGTCTTAGTGAACAACGCAGGTTATGGGGCATACGGTCCGTTGGAATCCTTTTCCAGGGAGTCTATCCTACGTCAGTTCAATACGAATGTAATAGGGCTGATGGATGTTACCAAGGCATTACTGCCACATTTCAGGAGCCATAAAAGCGGTATGATTATCAATATGTCGTCAATGGGAGGCCGATTCACGTTTCCGCTTGGGTCGCTTTACCATGGTACCAAGTTTGCCGTGGAGGGTATTTCCGAGTCACTTTCGTTCGAAGTCGAAACCTTTGGTGGTTCCGTGAAAATCATAGAGCCAGGTGCCATAGCCACCGATTTTGCAGGTCGTTCATTCGACTTTAGTAATGATTCATCCATGGGAGAGTATCAGGCCTTGGTACAATCCTTCATGGCTGCAATACCGCCCATGGTTGCCAACGCATCTCCGGCCGATTTGGTAGCAAGCACCATATTTGAAGCTGCCACAGATGGAAAACGTCAGTTACGATATATTGTAGGCGAGGATGCCAAAGCCATTCTAAAGAATCGTAAGGAGTTGGATGAAGAGCTGTTCGTTAATGGTATGAAATCACAATTCGGACTGTAATTTTCATGGCTATGGAACAGGTAATTAAATATTTCAACGGCGAAAGAGCTGAAAGCATTTTATTCCTCCTAGCAGGCGTTATTACTGTTTTGGCTGGATTGTATTTTATGTTTTACTTGAAATCGTCTTTCTGGAAAGGAGCGGCCATACCTCTGTTGTTGGTGGCTTCACTGGAACTGGTGGTTGGATATGTGATTTATAACCGCTCACCCAAAGATGTTGATCGAGTTCAGGCCTACATGGAGCAGGATCCATCCAAAATTACATCGATTGAAATACCCAGGATGGAGCAGGTGTTGCGTAACTTTACAATATTCCGTTACATTGAATTATCTTTGATATTGATGGGATTTGCATTGATGTATTATACCACACCCAACTCCTTTTGGCAAGGATTGGGATTGGGGCTGTTTTCACAATGTGCCTTGGTGTTATTGATGGACTTTTTCGCTGAATCCCGAGGCATCAAATACTTGGAATTTTTGAAGGGATTGGAAACTACTGTATTGTCATGATACATCTGCGCTCAATGGATGATCTGTATCGCTTATTCCACTTGGGAAGTGCGAAACACCCCTTAGTGGCCGTTATGGATTTCAGTAAGGTCATAGATGATTTACCAAATAACACGCGAATAGTCACCGATTTCTATTCGATCATGTTCAAAAACTATTGTAAAAACAAACTTCGATATGGTCGTAAGGAAATCGATTTTCAGGATGGTAGCTTGATTTGTGTAGCGCCCAACCAAGTGATAGAACTCGATAGCGATATCGAGATTAAAGATGATATGATCGGATGGGGGCTTTTTTTTCATCCTGACCTGATTCGCGGCACCT
>JBEAXM010000322.1:0-3168 GCA_041159805.1 Bacteroidota bacterium | reverse complement strand
TCCTAACAGAGATCAATTCGGTTACCGACAACCCAACCATTTTCCCTGATGAGGACAAAGTTGTTTCCGCAGGCAACTTCCACGGTCAACCATTGGCTTTGGCATTGGATTTCCTGGCCATGGCCTTATCCGAAATCGGAAACATCTCCGAAAGGAGAACCTACCAGCTGATATCGGGTCAACGCGGATTACCACCATTTCTGGCAAAGGACGCAGGGCTACATTCCGGATTCATGATTCCACAATACACGGCCGCATCCATCGTTAGCCGCAACAAACAGCTTTGCAGCCCCGCATCCGTTGATTCAATCGTATCCTCAAATGGTCAAGAGGACCATGTAAGCATGGGAGCAAATGCCGCAGTAAAGGCATATTCTGTTGTAAACAACTTGTATGACGTCCTGGCCATCGAGCTGCTCACCGCCTGTCAGGCGCTAGAGTTCAGGCGACCTTTGAAAAGCAGTAAGATGGTTGAGGAGGTCTTTGAATCATTCCGTGAGGAGATTTCCTTCATGTCGGATGATCGTGTACTGTCAAATGACATTCATCAAGCCTCGCGGTTCCTCAGGAAATTACATACCCCCAATTGATTTAATTTTCCAACATCCTGTAGATCTCGAAACGGGATTTGATGTACATGATGAAGTCGTATTGAGTGGAGTTCTTGAGGAAATCATCGGAAATCCTACAGAAGTCGATGAAGCGGTCGAATTCATCATTGCTCAAATCAATGATCTCATAATCCACATATTTCCTGAATAGTTCCTTCAGTAGCGCCCTGCGTTTATCTTCGTTCCGAAGCTCCGCAACCATCCGCTTGCTTCGCTCCCTCCTGCTGAAAGCTACATACAAAGCGGTGATCGGACTACTGATTGCGTCAACCCCATCCATCAGGTAATCGTCTTCGTCGTACCCTAAGGTTTGGATATCGCGTTCAATCGCCTCAAGATCTCTTTTGGTGAAAATTTCGACTTCCTTGATGGTTATTTCAAGCCGCTTCAATCGGATGTTTAAATGATAAATCCCCTTATTGACGGAATCGGCTACAGATATTTTCAATGTAGTGTATCCATTTGAAGCGATCAAAAGCGAGTCGCCCATACGGGTTTGGAGTCTGAATCTACCATCGAGTCCGCTGAAATATCCTTGTTGATTGCCTTTACTGACCACCATCAGATTATGAATGGGCGCATTGCTGATGTCATCCACTACGGTACCCGTCAATTCAAATTCCGTTTGACCAAAGACGTTGGAAACACTACACGTCAAAAAGAAGAAAAAGCTGGTTACGAAAACAGAAAAACGCCTCATCTCAACCTTTTTTAACATCCAATTTTTGAAGTGCACTTATCACTTGCTCCAGCATTTGGTCATTGAAATCCAAGTGTGTGACCATACGCATGGATTGCTTGCCAAATGGCACTGCCAGAATATTGTTTTTTTGGAGGCAGTCCAGCAGATTTTCCAATGGCATGGAATCATTGATTTGTGACACTACAATGTTGGTATCAACAGGAATCACTTGGTTCACGAATGAGAGTTTGGATAACGTTTCTCCCAATAACCGTGCCCGAAGATGATCCTCCCTCAGCCGGCTGATATGATGCTCCAACGCAAATATGCAAGCCCTGGCTAAAAATCCTGCTTGGCGCATGCCGCCGCCCATGACTTTTCTGACCCTACGAGCTTCTTTGATGAAGGATGAAGATCCTACCAACACGGAGCCGACCGGTGCACCTAGTCCCTTGGACATGCAAATTGATATGGTATCAAAGATGTTTCCCAGATCGGCTGGACCATAATCCGCCTCAACGCAGGCATTGAATACACGCGCACCATCCAAATGAAGAGCTAGACGATGCTTGGAACAAACGGATCGGATGGATTGCAGCTCGGACAAACCATAAATACTGCCACCACCTCGGTTGTGGGTGTTTTCGAGGGAAACAATGGATGTTTGTGGATAGTGAACATTATCGGGTCGAATGGCCTCCTCAATTTGAGATGCGCTCAATCGACCTCGATTTCCCTCGAGAAGCCAGGTAGATAACCCTGAGTGAAAAGCCAGGCCACCCGCTTCATATAGGAATACGTGTGAGGTCTTATCGCAAATGATTTCCTGGCGGGGTTTGGTGTGGACATTGATGGCAATTTGATTTGCCATGGTTCCGGACGGACAAAACAATGCCGCCTCTTTGCCAAACATACCTGCAGTTTTGTTTTCCAGTTCATTGATGGATGGGTCTTCACCAAAAACATCATCACCAACTTGAGCATGCATCATCACCTCCAGCATGGCTGGTGTGGGCTTGGTTACGGTATCGCTTCGGAGATCAATTACTGACATAATCAAAATCGTTTACGACAAATGGGTTTACCAGCGCTTTTTCCGGCCCGAACCTGTGCCTTTACCACCGTCACCACCGAATTTACCGGAGTCGCGTTGCTGTTTCTTGCCAAAGTAACCACCCCTTTCGGAGGAACCACGGTCTTTGCCCGACTTGAAACCATCGCCCTTTTTGCCTTTTGAACCACCGCTGGGCCCTTGAGAGATATCAGTCCTGACTTTTCGTCCACGGAAAACCTCACCATCGAAGGCCGTCATGACCGCTGGCAACTTCTCACGATCAATATCTACGAATGAATAAACCCCTTTGATGTCGATTCGACCTATGATGGAGCCGTTGATTCCAGCGGTATCGCAAACATACCGCAACATTTTACCCGGATCAAAACCGTCGGCAGAACCCAGGTTGATGAACATGGTATCCATGTTGCCTTGGCGCATACGTCCTCTTTCTGAACGATCACCGCTGAGGGAAACATTGATATCAGGTGCGTTACGATAGTAGTCCAAAAAGCGATTGAACTCAAGTGATGTGAACCGCTTGATGATTTCCTCTTTGGATAGATCTTTGAGCGACTCATAAATACCAGGTAGGTATGAACTGATGGCAGCTTCATCCACCTCCACATCGTGCACCTTCTTGATCAGGTTCATCAATTGCATCTCACATACCTGGAATCCATCAGGAACACGCTCGTGCTTGAACTTTCGATTGATTTGTCGCTCAATTTGGCGGACCTTACCAACCTCTTTCAGGTTGATGATGGCAATGGATATACCGGATTTGCCCGCACGTGCGGTTCTGCCGCTTCGGTGTGTAT
>JBEAXM010000321.1:0-2764 GCA_041159805.1 Bacteroidota bacterium | reverse complement strand
TCCAGGCACAGCTGCTCTTCCTCGAGTCGGCCGATGCCAAGCGCGACATTCAGATTTACGTGAACAGTCCCGGCGGCAGCGTGTATGCCGGATTGGGCATTTACGATACCATGCAGTACATTGGTCCCGATGTGGCTACCATTTGCACCGGCATGGCCGCCTCTATGGCTGCGGTGTTGATGTGCGCTGGTACCAAAGGCAAGCGCACTGCACTCAAGCACGCCCGTATCATGATTCACCAGCCACTTGGTGGAGCCGAAGGTCAGGCATCCGATATCGAGATCACCGCTCGTGAGATTCAGAAGCTGAAGAAGGAATTGTACGAAATCATCTCGGTTCACTCCGGTAAGCCCTATGATGATGTATGGCGCGACTCTGACCGCGACTTCTGGATGACCGCCGAGGAATCCAAGGCCTACGGCATGATTGACGAAGTGTTGGTGAAAAACAAAGGTTCGAAATAATACAAACCTCCACCGATCTTGAAACAGGGAAAGGAAATCAAGTGTTCGTTCTGCGGTCGCGATAAAAGCGCGACCAATGTCCTCATTGCAGGTATGTCGGGTCATATTTGTGACCAGTGCATCACCCAGGCACAGCAGATTGTCAACGAAGAGAAGACGGAACAGCTGAACACCTCATTTGCCTCCAACTTGAATCTGGTAAAGCCGGTGGAGATCAAAAAGTTTTTGGATGAGTATGTAATCGGTCAGGATGAGGCCAAGAAGGTCATCAGCGTGGCTGTTTACAACCATTACAAGCGATTGATCCACCGTTCACGCAGCCGTGAGGATGTGGAATTGGAAAAGTCGAACATTATTTTGGTGGGCGAAACCGGTACCGGCAAAACACTTTTGGCCCGCACCATTGCCCGCATGCTCAAGGTTCCATTCTGCATAGCAGATGCCACGGTGCTTACCGAGGCCGGTTATGTGGGAGAGGATGTGGAGAGTATATTGTCGCGATTGTTGCAAGCAGCCGATTACGATGTGGCCGCCGCCGAGCGTGGCATCGTGTACATCGACGAGATTGATAAGATTGCGCGCAAATCCGATAACCCATCCATCACCCGCGATGTGTCGGGCGAAGGGGTGCAGCAAGGTTTGTTGAAGCTGTTGGAGAACACGGTGGTGAATGTTCCGCCCCAGGGAGGACGCAAACATCCTGAGCAGAAAATGATACCCGTGAGCACGCAGAATATCCTGTTCATTTGTGGTGGTGCCTTTGATGGGCTGGATCGCATCATCGGTCGCCGACTGCAGACTTCGGCCATCGGCTTTTCATCGAACAAGGATGTAGCTGCGGTAGATCGCAACAACATGATACAATATGTTTCACCGGTTGACCTGAAAAGCTTCGGATTGATTCCGGAGCTTATTGGCCGCTTGCCGGTTGTTACCTATTTGCAACCTTTGGATAAAGACACGTTGCGTTCCATCCTCACCACACCGAAGAACGCGCTGATCCGTCAGTACGAGAAGCTGTTTGAAATGGAGAATGTGAAAATCGTTTTCGATGATGACGTTTTGGATTTCATTGTAGACAAGGCCATAGAGTACAAGCTCGGTGCGCGCGGTTTGCGTTCCATCTGCGAAGTGATCATGCTCGATTTGATGTTCGACACGCCGGAAGTGCAGGGCAAGGACGGCGAGCTTCGCATCACCCTTGATTACGCCATGGAAAAGGTTACCCGTTCGGCTATCAGTAAATTGAAAGTCGCTTAGGCTTTTCGCCCTTTAAGTTTATTTTCTTCGGTAGTCGATGTAGGAGTAATCCCATGCGTTTTTGTCGTCGGCATGGTGATCCTCGCGCGCCACTTCCTCCCAGGTTTCGGCCTCCAGAGCGGGAAAATGAGTGTCGCCTTCAAAAGCATGATGGATGAGGGTGGTATGCAAGAAATCGCAGAGCGGCAATGATTGGTTGAAAATTTCGGCGCCACCGATGATGAATACGTTCGCATCCGATGGACATTTCGCCAGGGCATCCTCCAATGAATGCGCCATGATGCACCCTTCGTATTTCAAATCCGGTTGACGTGTGATGACTACGCTGGTTCGGCTTGGAAGCGGTTTGCCGATAGACTCAAACGTTTTACGACCCATGATCATGTAATGACCCATGGTAATCTGCTTGAAGTGCTTCAAGTCGGCGGGAAGGTGCCATGGCAAGCCGTTATCGCGACCGATCAAACGGTTTTGGTCGAAGGCGACGATGATGGAAACAGGCATGCTTGGCGTTATTGAAATGCTTACACCGCAACTGCGGCTTTGATGGCTGGATGCGGATCGTAGTTGTCGAGGCAGAAGTCCTCGTATTTAAAACCGAATATGTCCTTCACTTCGGGATTGATGTGCATGGTGGGCAATGGTCTTGGCTCACGCGATAGCTGCAGATTCACTTGTTCGAAGTGGTTGTTGTAGATGTGTACATCGCCAAAGGTGTGCACGAAATCGCCCAGTTGCAATCCACATACCTGCGCAATCATCATGGTAAGTAATGAGTAAGAAGCGATGTTGAATGGAACACCCAGGAACAGGTCGGCACTTCGTTGGTATAGTTGGCACGACAGTTTACCATCGGCTACATAAAATTGGAACAGCAAGTGACAGGGTGGTAGCGCCATCTTTTCAATCACCCCCACATTCCACGCACTCACAATCAAGCGGCGTGAATCGGGATTGTTTTTGATTTGGTTGATCAGGTTGGTGATCTGATCCACATGTCCACCTTCGGGAGTGGGCCACGAGCGCCATTGGTATCCATA